>JAFYUG010000041.1 GCA_017558545.1 Oscillospiraceae bacterium
ATGTCGGGGTTGTTCTTAACGGTCTTGGCATATACGCCGTAGTCATGCTCGGCAGCCAGCTTCATCTCGCCCTTGACTTCTTCGAACATCTGTGCGCCAACATGGCATACGGGGCACTCGGAGGGAGCATTTTCACCGGTGTGGACATAGCCGCAAACTTTGCAAACGAACTTTTTCATAGTATTATCTCCTTTATTTTCATTAATTATTTTTTCAGATTTTATTTCAGCAGCGCCGCTGACCTTTTCGAAGTCCTCGGCTCCGTGCTTGCAGAGGGGGCAGATGTAATCTGCAGGCAGATTTTCATCTTCGTGGATGTAGCCGCAAATCTTGCAGCGCCATCCGCTTTTGGTGGGCTTGGGTGCCTGATTTTTAATGGTGCTCTGGTAATAGGCATAAGTTGCGCTATTCTCGTTGGAGAGAAGCTCAGCGCCGGTGAGCTCAGCAATATACATCACGTGGCTTCCCAAATCGTGGCTGGACTTAACCTTGCACTGGAAGAGGGCGTTGCCTTCTGCCAAGTATCTCAGACCGTTTTCAGAAATTGGAGCATTGGGGAAATAAGAGAACTTATCTTCGTTGCGGCCGCTTGTCATGCCGAAAACTCTGTAAGTTTCATAACCAACGCTTTCGGGAAGAACGGTGAGATTGAAAATTCCGGTTTTAGCAATCATCTCATTGGTGAGATTTGCCTTGATGGCGCATATAGAAATGAGTCTGGGCTCAGATGCACACTGAACGGCGGTGTTGATTATACAGCCGTTTTCCTTGTCCCCATCCTTGGCGGTGAGAAGGAAAAGTCCGTAGCTCATTTTCCAAAATGCCTTTGTATTCATGACGCTTCTTCCTCCTTAGAAGAACATTTTTCGCATATTCCGTCAAACTGAAGGGAGTAGCCCGTTATATGGAAGTTTTCCATAGCCTCCACCCCGCCATCCTCCAGCATCACCAGAGGGGCCAGTTTAACATCGCAGACACTTCCGCAGCATCTGCAGTGGGCATGATAATGATTGAACGTTTGATGGTCGAAGTGGTCAGCTCCGTCAGAAATTCTGACCTTGAAGACATCACCTTTATCCGCCAGCTTGTTCAACACTCTGAACACCGTTGCCCTGCTTATGCTTGGATGACTTTCATGCACCGACTGATAAATTTCATCAGCCGTTGGATGATTTGCCATCCGGCAAAGGGCGGAATATATGATCTCTTTCTGCATTGTATTTCTCTCTGCCATATATACCTCCTTTGTCGTATCTTCCTTACAATTAGGATTGTATACTAATAAGGACTTGGTGTCAATAGCAAATTTAAATATTTTTATTTCTTTTTTTCAAATTTTACAGACATAACCAATGCGCCGATGAGAGCAAGCATAATAAGGGAGATTATCATCAGCATCCAGAAGGTGCCGGTGAAGCCGCCGCCGGATCTATCCTGCAAGACGCCGCTGATAAGGGGGCCAATGAAAGATGCGGCAATAACGGAGAAGTTGCTTATGGAATGGTTTACTCCGAAGTGGCGGGGGCCATAGAGATCGTTGATTACTCTTGCAGCAATGGTACCTCCTCCACCGTATACGATGCCAACCAAAATCATACCAAGGAACATAAGAATTTTAAGTCCCGTGCTATCGGAAATAATCAGCATGGCAGCGGCGGCAACCAGCATAGAATTGAGAAAGAGCATGGCCTTATACTGACCGAGCTTATCTACAATTGCACCTACCACAGGGCGCCCGCAGCCATTGAAGAGACTTATTATCATACCAAGACTGGCGGCGAGTCCGAAATAGGCGGCAATGTTGGCGGCGGAGTTAATAATGAGAAGGCCGCTGCAGCCGGAGAATATATTCCAAAGGAAATACACCCAAAAACTGACAGAAGATATCATCTGGCGGGGAGTTTTGCTCTCCACACTTTCAAGACTTCCGTCATCCTTTTTGGCGGCAACAGGGGGCTTTTTAACAACAAAGGAGGACACCAAAAGCATCAGAGCAATGGAAATACCCAAGAAAAGAAGAGTTTTGAATATGCCTATATAGGGGCATATCCACTCGATTATAAATGCGAAGACAAGGCTGCTCATGCCCATGCCCATCATCATTACGCCGGCGACAAGGCCGATTTTATCTGGAAACCAAGGGGAGATGTTGCCCATGAGAGCATTATAGCCCATGCCAAGACCCAAGCCTGCCAAAACAGAATAGCACACATAAAGCACCATAAGTGCCTGCTGAGCGGGCAGATTAGCTATAAGGGAAGCACCCAAATAACCAACAAAAATAAGCACCGCACCTATGCGAAGGGACAAGGCGGGAGTTTTGCGCTGCACCACCTTACCTCCCACAAATCCACCTACGCAGAACATGGACATCATAAGGGTGAAGCAAAGGGAAAGCTGAGCCGCTGTATATTCGGGGAAAACCTTGGTAAGCTCAATTCGAATTACAGACCAAACATACATTGCACCAACGAAGAAAAATGTAATGGTGCCTATAGCAATCATAAAGGGTCCGTTTTTAACCTTATTCATGAGAGACCTCCTATGGCATACTTATATTTTTATTATAGTAAGACATAAAAATTTGTCAACTTGAGATGGTCATTGCCGTTGCATTTTTCAAAAGCTTTTGATATACTTTTATAGTTCAATCTAAATTTGTCGAATTAAGGTGTTTATATATATGTCTAATTATAAAAAAAGCGGCGAAAACATAAATTCCCGCCTTCCTATAATAATTGCCGAGGCCGTTATTTTGCTTGTGCTGATTGGCATATTCGCAATTTTGCTTAAAAGCCACCACGAAACTCCCGTTACCCTCTCCGGCGCCGATCCTGCATATAAGGAACTGCTGCCCGATTGGTATTTCACCGAGGGTGAGCAGACCGGAAGCATAGGCGAAGGCGGCAACGAGGAAGGCAACGCAGGCGAAGGCGAAACCGGCAACGAAGAAGTTCTTCCTCCCGAAGAGCTTCTGCCTCCCCCCAGCTTTGCTCCTCAGGCTGTTGAATCCACCCTGCCCGAGAACTACATTAAGACCGTTGGCATAAATGTTGCCGGAACAACTCTGGCTGCCGACGAAAAGTATCAGGCCAGCGAGGAAGAGAGCATTTTCTTCGGCTACGGCCAGGATTACACCGATGCCGAAGGCGTCATCACCTTCCGCGGCAACAACTTCCGCGACGGAGGCAGCTATGGCTACGCAGGCATGAGCGACTTCCAGCTGGACGGCGCATGGAACGTCACCACCGGCACTCTTGTCCACAACGGCGCCGTTTGGAGCGGCAGCGGTTGGACAGGTCAGCCCCTCATCGTAAAGTGGCCCAAGGAAACCAAGGCCATTATGAATATGTATGATTGGGCAAAGGAAGACGATAGCCTTGTTGAGGTTATCTATGCCACCATGGACGGCAATGTCTACTTCCTCGACCTTGAAACCGGCAAACAGACCCGCGACACCTTGAACCTTGGCTTCACCTTCAAGGGCGCCGGCGCTCTTGACCCCAGAGGTTATCCCATTATGTACCTTGGCGCAGGCTATGACTCCTCCAAGGGCGTTTCCCGAGCATTTATTATCAGCCTTATTGACTTCTCCATCATGTACGAGTTCGGCAATATGGACAGCTTCTCCCTCCGCGGCGAGCTTTGCTATTTCGACGGTTCTGCCCTTGTGGATGCTGAAACCGACCAGCTTATCTACCCCGGCGAAAACGGAATAGTTTACATAATGAAGCTGAACACTCAGTATGACGAGGAAGCCGGCACTCTCTCCATCAATCCTGACAATGTACGCAAATGGCACTACTATGGCCACCGCACCAGCCTTTATTCCTACTGGGTTGGTATGGAAGGCAGCCCCACCATTTGGTGCGGCCACATGTTCATGTGCGATAACGGCGGCAACATGATGTGCATTGACCTGAACACCCTTGAGCTTGTTTGGGTTCAGGATATTCTCGATGACTCCAACGGCACTCCCGTTCTCTCCATTGAGGATGGCCACCCCTACATATACGTCAGCACCTCCTTCCACTACGGTTGGAGAAGCTACACCACCGCAAAAATTCCCATTTGGAAGCTTGATGCTGTCACCGGCGAGATAGTTTGGCAGAAGGATTACACCTGTTACACCGAGTCCGGCGTTTCCGGCGGCGTTCAGTCCACCATCGCTTTGGGTAAAAACGATCTTGAAGGTTACATCTATGTGACCGTTGCTAAGACCGATACTCAGAACCACGGTATCCTGGCCTGCATCGACAGAGCCACCGGCGAGGTTAAATGGGAATTTGAGTCCTATTACACATGGTCCTCCCCCATTCTTGTTTATAACGAGGACGGCAGCGGCTACGTTGTTTTCTGCACCTACGGCAACAATATGTATCTGCTGGATGGTCTTAGCGGCGAAGTGCTTGACTCCTTCAATCTTCTTGGCGGCGTTGAGGCAACTCCCGCAGCTTACGAGGATATGATAGTTGTTGGCACAAGAAAATGCCTTATTTGGGGCGTAAAAATGAGCTAAACAAAAAAGGAACGGACAAGAAGCTTGTCCGTTCCTCTTTTATTTAATTCACTTGGTCTGAGTGTTAGTCTGAGTCTGGTTCTGGCTCTGATTATCTTTCTGATTCTGCTTCTGAGTGTTGCAGTTCTGGCTGTTCTGCTTAGTGTTGCTCATAGTAACTTAACCTCCTTTTTGGATTTCGAAGCTATTTTGCCCCCAAAAAGAGATAATATGCACCCTCAGAAAAAACTTAAAAATTTTTTAGATTTTTTGAAAAAAAAGCTTGCTTTTTCTTAGAGTATATGCTATTATAATCAAGCGCTGTGAAAACAGCATAAAATATCCGGGTGTAGCGCAGATGGTAGCGTGCTTGAATGGGGTTCAAGAGGCCGCTGGTTCAACTCCAGTCACTCGGACCATAAAAAAGCTCTGAGACTTTTGTCTCGGAGCTTTTTTGTTTCTGTGGTGTTTGGTTGTTGAACCAGCGGCCTCAAATAAAAATGCCAAAGGCATTTTTTATAATAACATGGCCGCCGGCCTTTTCGCTGCCACAGCAGCG
>JAFYUG010000042.1 GCA_017558545.1 Oscillospiraceae bacterium
ATCCCCACCCAGACCTTTGCCAAGGATATGCTGGGTCGCGAGGGCTGCACCATTATCAACATCTCCTCCATGAATGCCTATACTCCCCTCACCAAGATTCCCGCTTACTCCGGTGCCAAGGCTGCCGTAAGTAACTTCACCCAGTGGCTTGCTGTTCACTTCAGCAAGGTTGGCATCCGCGTAAACGGCATCGCCCCCGGCTTCTTCTCCACCAAGCAGAATGCCGCTCTCCTTTGGAATGCAGACGGCACTCCCACCGCCCGCACCGGCAAGATTCTTGCCGCAACTCCCATGGGTCGCTTCGGCCAGCCCGAAGAGCTGCTGGGCGCTCTGCAGTTCCTTCTCGATGACACCGCTTCCGGCTTCATCACCGGCGTTGTTATCCCCGTTGACGGCGGCTTCTCCGCTTATAGCGGCGTATAAAAATCCAAAAATATAAGGGACGGTCTTGCCGTCCCTTTTTGCCATAGGAGATCAATATGGAAATTTTCAAATATGCAAAAACCGAAGAGGGTCTCTCCCGCGAAGAAATAAAGGCAGCCCTTCTTGAAAGCCTTGAAGGCAGAGAGCTTAAGAATGTTCTCATCATTCCCCCCGATTTCACCCGCTTCCATTCCAACGCAGGCCTCATCACCAATATCTATTACCACGCCCTTAAGGATATGGGCTGCGAAGTGGATATTCTTCCCGCTCTTGGCACCCATGTGCCCGTAACCGAGGAAGAGGCCGCCATCATGTTCGGCGATGTGCCCTATGATCGCTTCATCGTTCATAACTGGCGTCAGGATGTTGTTAATATAGGCGAAGTTCCCGCCGAGTATCTTGAGGAGATAACCGAAGGTCTTTGGCACGACAGTGTCAGCGTTGAGGTAAACCGCCTTGTTATGGACGAGAAATATGACCTCATCATCTCCCCCGGTCAGGTTGTTCCCCACGAGGTTATAGGCATGGCCAACCATTCCAAGAACCTTTTCGTTGGCGTTGGCGGCAGCAGCATGATAAACTCCAGCCACATGGTTGGCGCCGTTTACGGCATGGAGCGCATGATGGGCCGTGACCATACCCCCGTACGCAAGGTTTTTGACTACGGCATGGAGCACTTCCTGAAGGACAGACCCATTATCTTTGTTCTCACCGTTTGCACCGCTCCCGGCGGCAATATCCGCACCCACGGTCTTTTCATCAGCGAAAAGCGCATTGGTCTTGAAAAGGCCATTGAGCTTGCTCAGGAGAAGAATATTGACTATGTGGACACCGGCATCAAAAAGTGCGTTGTTTACCTCACTCCCGATGAGTTCAAGAGCACCTGGCTTGGCAACAAGAGCGTTTATCGCACCCGCATGGCCATTGCCGACGGCGGCGAGCTTATAGTTCTCGCTCCCGGCGTTGAGCGCTTCGGAGAGGACGAGGCTGTGGATAAGCTTATCCGCAAGTATGGCTACAAGGGCAGACTGAACACCCTTGCCCAGTTTGAAAAGATAGAAAATCAGGATCTGCGCGACAATATGGGCGCAGCCGCTCACCTCATCCACGGTTCCAGCGACGGCCGCTTCACCATCACCTATGCCGTCAAGAACATAACTAAGGAAGAAATTGAAGGCGTTGGCTTTGTTGCCGCCGACTATGATGAGCTTACCAAGCGCTATGACCCCACTAAGCTCAGCTATGGCTACAACACTCTGCCCGACGGCGAGGAAATTTACTTCATCCCCAACCCCGCACTTGGTCTTTGGATAAACAGAGAGAAGTTCCAGGGGGAAGCATAAAATGAGAAATTTTATGGACAAGGATTTCCTCCTCTCCACGGAAACCGCCAAGGAGCTTTTCCACAGCTATGCCGAGGATTGCCCCATCATCGACTATCATAACCATCTGCCTCCCAAGGACATCTTTGAGCGCAGAAGATATAATAACCTCACGGAGCTTTGGCTGGAGGCCGACCACTACAAGTGGCGCACCATGCGCGTTTGCGGCGTAAGCGAATATTACGTCACCGGCGACGCCCCCGCCTACGAGAAGTTTTTGCGCTTTGCGGAAATTATCCCCCGCCTCATCGGCTCTCCTGTTTACCACTGGGCTCATCTTGAGCTGCAGCGCTATTTCGGTATCTATGAGCCTCTTACCGCCGCCACCGCCGAGAGTATTTGGAACAAGACCTGCGCCATGCTCTCTGAAGATGGTTTTGACGCGGTAAGCCTTCTGGACAAGGCCAAGGTTAAGGCTCTTTGCACCACCGATGACCCTGCAGACAGCCTTGAATGGCATATTAAGCTGGGAGAGGATAAGTCCATTCCCTTTGTAACTCTCCCCTCTTTCCGCCCCGACCGCTTCCTGCATATTGATCAGGCCGCTTTTATCCCTGCCTGCAAGGCGCTTGGAGATAGATACGGCGCCATCAATGATTGGGATAGCCTTTGCGCTGCCCTCAGCGCTTCTTTGGACTTTTTCGTAAGCACCGGCTGCCGAGTAACCGACCACGGCTTCACC
>JAFYUG010000043.1 GCA_017558545.1 Oscillospiraceae bacterium
ATGAGTGAATAAGCTTCTCCCGGGGTAACGAAGTGTCGCCGCGGGAGTGAATGACATGCCGGGGGCATGTCAGAGCCGCGGCGTGACCGAGCCGCAGCGAGACAGCTGTCAGCGAAGCTGACTGATGAGGGAAAATTTATCAGCAAGGTGCAAATCCCTCATCCGTCTGGCCTATCGGCCAGCCACCTTCCCCCAAGGGAAGGTCTAATATGTATATTCTATTGAAAGGTTGTGTTAAATATGAAGTGCGAAAAGTGCAACGAAAGAGAAGCTAACTTTTTCTATTCCTCCAACATCAACGGCAACATGAGCCAGCGCCATCTTTGCTCGGAGTGTGCTCATGAAGAGGGCTTCGGCGAATTGCTTCGCCCCGGCGCCATGTTTGACGACGCCTTTGATGGGTTCTTTGATGATTTCTTCACCCCCATGAGAAGTTTTATGTCCCTGCCCTCTTTCGATTTCTTCGGCGGCGGCCGCGGACGTATAATGGCTCCGTCCTTCCCCCGACTTCGCATAGTTCTGGATGAGCCCAAGCCCGCCACCGAGGAGGCTAAGCCCGCCATGGAGGTGGACGAGGCCACAAAGCTCCTCAGAGAGAAGGAGGCTTTGAAAGCCCAGCTGGCGGAGGCCGTTAAAGACGAGAACTTTGAAAAAGCCATAGAGCTTAGGGATAAGCTCAGGGCATTAGAGAAATATGATGCACCCTAAGCTCCCCTTTAAATAAGGGGAGCATTTTTGAGCGAAATTTGCTCAAAAATGCATTGTTTTTAACGCGCAGGGGGCCTTTGCCCCCTACACACGCCCCCGATGCTCTATCTCGTCAGATGGCAGCATAGTTTATTGTCAGGCTGATCATTCTTGTTTGAGCGAAATTCGCTCAAAAATACATTGTTTTTAACGCGCATATAATCATGTGTTCATGCAAAAAAGGAGTTGAATTTCATTGAATAACGCAGATAGATTCACCGAGCGGGCAAAATCCGCCATTGAAAAGGCTCAGGCCGCCGCCGAGGCGCTGGGTCATAGCTATGTGGGCAGCGAGCACATACTCCTGGGCATCATCCGCGAGGACGCAGGTCAGGGAGCAAGAGTTCTCCGCCTCAACGGCATCACCGATGCCCTTGTCACCGCTCTTATAGAAAAGTACGCAGGCCGCGGAGACGCAGGCTCCTCCGTTCACGGCCTCAGCCCCAGAGCAAAGCGCATTATTGAGCTGGCCATAGGTGACGCAGGCCGCCTCGGCCATAACTTCGTAGGCACGGAGCACCTGCTCATGGGGCTGCTTCGGGAGCACGACAGCACCGCCGCCCGGATTATAACCGGTCTTGGCTGCGACCTCAACAAGCTCTACACGGAGCTTTTGGCCTCCTTCGGCCCCGGCATGGGCTCCGCCCCCGCCCATAACCCCCGCTCAGCCGCCGCGGCAAGGAAGAGCGACACCAAAACCCTCGACCAGTATTCCCGTGACCTTACCGAGGCCGCAAGGGCAGGCCGCCTCGACCCCGTCATAGGCCGCGAGAAGGAGATAAACCGCGTTTTGCAAATTCTCTCCCGCCGCAGCAAAAATAACCCCGTGCTCATAGGCGAGCCGGGGGTGGGCAAAACCGCCGTGGCCGAGGCGCTGGCTCAGCGCACCGCCCTTGGCAATGTGCCCGAAGACCTCCGAAACCGCCGCATCGTCAGCCTCGACCTCACCGCCATGCTGGCCGGCACCAAATATAGGGGCGATTTTGAGGACAGAATCAAAAATGTCCTCGCCGAGGTGAAGAAGGCCGGGGATATCATCCTCTTCGTGGACGAGCTTCACACCATCATGGGGGCAGGCGCCGCCGAAGGCGCCATAGACGCCGCCAACATCCTCAAGCCCGCCCTCAGCCGCGGGGAGGTGCAGATGATAGGCGCAACCACCCTTGACGAATACCGCAAGCATATTGAAAAGGACGCCGCATTGGAGCGCCGCTTCCAGCCCGTCACCGTGGACGAGCCCACATGCGAGGAGAGCATAGCCATTTTGAAGGGACTTCGGGATCGCTACGAGGCTCACCACAAGCTGAGCATCTCCGATGAGGCCATAGAGGCCGCCGTGAACCTCTCCTCCCGCTATATTGCCGACCGCTACCTCCCCGACAAGGCCATAGACCTGATGGACGAGGCCTGCTCCGCCGTCAGAATGGAGAAGGGCACTCCTCCCGAGGAGCTGAAGGCAGTGGAAGGCCGCATAGAGGCTCTTGCCAGAGAGAAGGACGAGGCGGTGAAAAGTCAGGACTTCGAGGCCGCCGCCCGTCTCCGGGATCAGGAGCAGGAGCAGCGCAGGGAGCTTGAAAAGCTCCGCAGAGATTGGGAAGGCCGCGAAAAGGGCAGCCGCCGCAGTCTCCGCGCCGAGGATATAGCCGCCGTTGTAAGCCTTTGGACGGGCATACCCGTCCGCAGCCTCACCAAGGACGAGAGCGAGAGACTTTTGCAGATGGAGGAAATCCTCCGCAAACGTGTCATTGCTCAGGACGAGGCCGTTTCCGCCGTGTCCCGCGCCGTGCGCCGTGGCCGCGTCGGGCTGAAAGACCCCCGCCGCCCCATAGGCTCCTTCCTCTTCCTCGGCCCCACGGGCGTTGGCAAAACGGAGCTTTGCAAGGCTCTGGCCGAGGCGGTTTTCGGGGACGAGAACGCCATGATACGCCTTGATATGTCCGAGTTCATGGAAAAGCACACCGTCAGCAAGCTCATAGGCTCACCTCCCGGCTATATTGGCTACGATGAGGGCGGCCAGCTTACGGAAAAGGTGCGCAGAAAGCCTTATTCCGTCATTTTGTTCGACGAAATCGAGAAGGCCAACGAGGATGTTTTCAATATTCTCCTTCAGATTATGGATGATGGCCACCTCACCGACTCTCAGGGTCGGAAGGTGAACTTCAAAAACACCATCATCGTCATGACCAGCAATGTGGGCGCACGGCTTATAACTGACCGCCGCCAGTCTCTGGGCTTTTCCTCCGGCGAGGAGGAGAGTGCCGATACCTCCGCTCTTGTAATGGGCGAGCTGAGAAAAGCCTTCAAGCCGGAATTTCTCAACCGCATAGACGAAACCATAGTCTTCAAGCGCCTTGGCAAGGAGGATATTCTCTCCATTGCCGCCAATATGATAGCCCTTTCCGCCTCTCGCATGGCGGATATGGGCATCACCCTGCAGCATAGCGATGAAGCCTTGGAGCTGCTGGCGGATAAGGGCTACGACAGCGCCTATGGCGCACGCCCCCTTCGCCGCTGCATACAGACCATGGTGGAGGACGCCGTTGCGGAAATGATGCTCCGCGGGGAGCTCAGCGAGGGCGACACCGCCTTGGTTTGCGCTGAGGACGGCAAAATTATCATAAAAAAGAGCCCTTCGACAAAACTTCCCATGGTCTGACGCTCTTCGCTATGGACAAGATTTGGTAAAAGAGGTATTATTTATTCACAGCTTATCCAATTGATGGGCATAAACTTATCGTTGGATACCCAGCTCATATCTTTATCCCACAACCCTTTGCGGGCCGAATTTCGGCCCGCGCTTTTTTATTTAAAACGTGCGGAAGATTGAAGTTTCCGCATCAAAAGGCTCCCTTGTGTAAAGGGAGCTGGCAAAAATCGAAGATTTTTGACTGAGGGATTGCAAAAAAATGGGCTGTCGAGGACGCCAGCCCCTACGGCTACGCGGAAAACCAAGATTTCGCATTTAAAGGCCCCCTTTCCAAGGGGGCTGTCACCGAAGGTGACTGGGGGATAAGGGTAGCAAT
>JAFYUG010000044.1 GCA_017558545.1 Oscillospiraceae bacterium
CTTCTATTCAAAACTGCAAAGCACTCCAAAGTAATATATTTTTCTGCAAGACAAAGAAAAAATCCATGGCAAGGCTGACGCCTGCCATGGATTTTCTTCGAAGTATTGCGGGAAAAGATACACTTTGGAGCGTATAAATCCCTATGTGAGGCCGCCTTTAGCCCACCTCTTTTTATTTATTCTAATTTACTTCTTGATGGAGAAGAAAGCGTCGCGGCCGGGATATACGGGTACATCGTAGAGCTCGTCCTCGATGCGGAGGAGCTGGTTGTACTTGGCAACGCGGTCGGTGCGGCTGGGAGCGCCGGTCTTGATCTGGCCTGCGTTAACAGCAACGGAGATATCGGCAATGGTGGTGTCCTCGGTCTCGCCGGAGCGGTGAGAAACAACGGCAGTGTAACCTGCGCGGTGTGCCATCTGGATAGCGTCGAGGGTCTCGGTGAGGGTACCGATCTGGTTTACCTTGATGAGGATGGAGTTGGCAACGCCAAGCTCAATGCCCTTCTTCAGACGAGCGGTGTTGGTAACGAAGAGGTCATCGCCAACCAGCTGGATCTTCTTGCCCAGAGCATCGGTGAGCATCTTCCAGCCTTCCCAGTCCTCTTCGGCCATGCCGTCTTCAAGAGAAACGATGGGATACTTGCTGCAGAAATCAACCCACATATCAACCATGTCCTGACGGCTCATAACGGTGCCGCGCTTGGGCAGGTGGTAAGACTGGTCTTCATCGCTCCACCACTCGGAAACGGCGGCGTCCATAGCGATCATGAAGTCCTCGCCGGGCTTGTAGCCGGCCTTCTCGATAGCAGCAACGAGAGCCTTGAGAGCGTCTTCGTCGGAATCGAGGTTGGGAGCATAGCCGCCCTCATCGCCAACACCGGAGGAGGGAACAACCTTCTTCAGGGAGTGGAAAACTTCTGCGCACATGCGAAGAGCCTCTCTGAAAGAGGTGGCGGAAACGGGCATAACCATGAATTCCTGAATGTCAACGCTGTTGTTGGCGTGAGCGCCGCCGTTGAGAACGTTCATCATGGGAACGGGGAGGGTCTTTGCGTTCATGCCGCCGATGTAGTTATAGAGGCCAACGCCGGTAGCTTCGGCAGCAGCCTTTGCGCAAGCCATGGAAACGCCGAGGATAGCGTTTGCGCCCAGGCGGGTCTTGTTGGGGGTGCCGTCCAGCTCGATGAGGATGCGGTCGATGCTGGGCTGATCGAGAACATTGAGGCCGATCATAGCTTCAGCGATCTCGCCGTTAACATTGTCAACAGCCTTCAGAACGCCCTTGCCGAGGTAGCGGCTCTTGTCGCCGTCACGAAGCTCGCAAGCCTCGAAGATACCGGTGGAAGCGCCGGAGGGAACAGCTGCACGGCCAACAGTGCCGTCATCAAGGGTAACTTCAACTTCAACGGTGGGGTTGCCGCGGGAGTCGAGGATTTCGCGTGCCAGAACATCAACGATTTCAAAATACTGTTTCATTTTGATTTTCTCCTTATGAAAAAATTAATAATAAAATTCATTGTAGAGCTTCCCCCCTGGGGAAGCTCAGCCTGTCAAAAAACTATGCTACCATCTTACGAGATAGAGCAGCGGGGGC
>JAFYUG010000045.1 GCA_017558545.1 Oscillospiraceae bacterium
CATGTTTTCTTAACGCTGCGGCGTCGGGAAAAACACTTCTCAGCCCGCAAACGTGAGAAATGTGCGCTCAAGGCGCACATTTCATGCGCTGCAGCGGGCTGCAGCCTTCTCAAAAAAGTGGCGAAGCCACTTTTTTGATACACTGAAAAACCCGATGGGGGATTCCCCATCGGGTTAGTAATCTTAAAGATAGAAATACATGGTGCTTGCGCCGCAGCAGCCTATATTCTCAAAGCGGAAGGGGTAAACTTCCTCGTTTCCGCTGAGGCTCATTTCGCCGCTGAGGTGGAACTCGCCCTTTCTTGTGGACATATACTGCTTGCTGAGCTCCTGCAGGAGAGCCTTTTTATTGGGCTTAAGTCCGCTTCTTTCCTCGTACCAGGCGAAGAAGGCCTCCTCGTTCACATAGTTATACATGGCCTCTTGCCCTCTGAATCAATCGTAGCTGACGAAGGTGACCTGACCGCCGATGTTGTAGATAGCCCAGCAAGGCAGGCTGGAGGGAACTGCGGTGCCCCAGCCTTCAACGTTGCCAACATGGGTAACAACGGGAGCGGTGACCTTGGAAATGGGAGCGCCGGGGAGATATACGGAGAAGTAGCCGGCCTTTTCGAAACCGCTGGCGGAGGTGGTGACATAGCGAACGCCGTCAACGATAGTCTCAACGCCCAGAGCGTGCTTCATATAGAGGCCGTTCAGACGGATGGAGTACTTATAATCGCTCTCCCACTTGGGATCGGCGAAGGAGCCGTAGAACTCGCTGGTATAAACGGTGCCGTTGGGATACTTATCGCCAACAAGACCCATTTCGCTGTCGGTGAAGGTACCGGTGAAGGAGCCGTTTGCGCCGAAGGTGATGGTGGTGCTTGCGCCGCCTGCGCCGGTGGAGAAGGAGAAGGTCATGCCTTCAAGGGTGCTGAAGAGCTTGGCGGTGGAAACAGCGGCGGAAACCTCGCCCACCAAAACCTGATGCTTGGCGGTGTTGTAGATAAGAGCGCCGGTTACGCGGCCGGGAACGCTGGTGCCCCAACCCTTTGCAGCGATAAGTGCGTTGAGCATGCATTCGTCCATGGTGGCGGTGGAAGCGCCGGAGAGATAAAGCTCAACGGTGGAAGTGCCCTCAAGGCCGTAAACCTCGGTTGCTATGTAGCGGTAGCCGTCCTTATAGACGGTGTTGCCTGCGGCGGCGGAGGTCTTCAGCTCGGCGATATCCATGGTGTAGATCTTGCCGCTCTTTTCGGTGGCATTGGCGAAGCGGCCGGTGAAGTTAGCAATGTAGATGGTGCCCTTGGCGTAGTCGGTACCGGTTTCGGCTGCCACATGGCGGAGGTACTGGCCGCTGAAAGCGCCGCCATTGCCCATGGTGAGGGTGGTGGTGCCGCCCTTGCCGCTCTGGCGATAGGTGAATACATAGCCTTCCAAAAGGGAGAAGAACTCCTGAGCCTCTTCGCTCTGGATGTAAACCTTGTCTACAAGGCCGGCCATACGGGCAACGATGGCTGCAACCTCGCTGCGGAGGAAGCTATCATTGATGCCGAAAACGCCAGCCTCTTTGCCGTTGCAGATACCGGCCTCGGCCAGCATATAGATGGCGTCATGGGCGGGGTGGGCAGTACGAACGTCGGTGAAATAGCCTTCGGCAATCTCGTTCACGGCGGTGTATTCGCCGAGAACCTTGCTGAAAATAACAGCGGCGTCGGCGCGGGTGATGGTGCCGCCGGGGGTAACGGGCTCGGAGTTGATGATGCCGTTTTCAAGAGCATACTCAACATAGATATCATACCAGTGCTCGCCGGTCTGATCCTCGCTGCCGTAAATATCAATTTCTTTTCTCAGCTGGTCAAGACGAACTGCAAAGGTGATGGTCTGAGCCCAGGTGAGAGTGCCGCGGGGGGCATAGGTGCCGTCGGCATTGCCGACTACGATGCCCTTTTCAACGGCCTTGGTGAAGGGAGCATAATACC
>JAFYUG010000046.1 GCA_017558545.1 Oscillospiraceae bacterium
AAGTATTCGAGAAGAGCGGCGTAACCCTATGGGAATGCCGTAACTGAGGCCACCTGGTTCTGGGCGTCAAGGCTCCCGAGCTCTGCCCCGTCTGCGCTCATCCCCAGGCCTTCTTCGAAGTCCGCGCAGAGAACTATTAATCCAATAGAAATAATGAAAAAAGGACACCATCAGGTGTCCTTTTTTCATTTAAAGGCTTCTCCTTGAGGAGAAGCTGTCTGCGAAGCAGACTGATGAGGTGTTCCAAAGCGGGCGAACGCAGTTCGCCCCTACGAGTAAAACGGATATTTCAGCTTGAAAAAAGCCTATAAAGCTTTGCCATATCATCTTCTGAAAGATATGTTATTTCGTCAAGTCTTTCCCTGCCGTGGTATTCCACCTGAGTTTTTGGAAACATTTCCTTTATGGAGAGCATTATATCAATGCTCTCGTCTGAATCATAAAAATCATGGCGTGAAAAAATGCACTTTTGCCTTGGACCTCTGCTCAAAACCATTTCATAGTAAACTGCACTTGAGGCCCATGAATAGGATGTGTATGTTCTGAACTTGACGCTTTCGAAATCCTCGGCGGAATATACCTTGATTGCGGTATTGAAGCAGCTATAATGACGCACCTCTCCGTTTTCATAAAGGCTGCATCGTGGGGCAAGTCCGGCTGCCCAGAGCGCAAGACAAATGGCAAATGCGGCCATGCAGGGATAAAATTTGCGAAGGTTTGCGGAAGATTTTCCCTTGAGTTTTCTTCGGGGATCGAAAAGGGGATAAAGTCCTGTGGGGTTGGGATATACTCCGTATTCCACATTTTTGTTGCCGAAAATGGGAACTTTGCCCACAAAGCCTAAACCGAAAAGCAGCATGCCGCCGATTACAATAAAGAATACCATGGGAAAGGCCAGAGCTGTTGGGAAGGATACAACTTTTGAGGCCAGCGCCCCGTCTGAAAAGGCCAAAAGCTCACGCAGATAGATGTGCCAGCCCAATGTGCATGGACCCAATATTAGCCCCAGAAGCATTGTCGCTATGTATATACCCTTGTCCAAGGCGGAAAGGGGCGGATTGGGGCGTTTGACTTTGTGCTTTTTCTTTTTGCTCATGAACCCACCGCCCTTCCAAGAATAATTTATAAGATAATTATATCTCAGATTTCAAGAGTTTTCAATGCATTATATCCCATGGGGAAGGTGCCATTTGCGACAGTAAATGACGGATGAGGGAGAGCTATCTGCGAAGCGGATTGATGAGGACATCGGTTTTCTATGTCCTTGACCAAAATTTGCCCAAATGTTATACTCCCATTAGCAATGGCACATACTATTCCCAAAGGAGAGATTAATTATGTTCTACTGGGACAGCACATATATTCTTGTTTTAATAGGCGCCCTTATAAGCGCGTGGGCGGCGCTGAATGTAAGAAGCTCATTTCGCCGTTATAGCGATGTATATTCCTCCCGAGGTATCACCGCCAACGAGGCTGCCGAGAGAATTTTGAGCCTTGCAGGCATTCGCGATGTGCGCATTGAGCGGATAAGCGGCTCTCTCACCGACCATTATTCACCCAATGAAAAGGTGCTCAGACTATCCGATAGTGTCTATGGCTCCCGAAGCGTTGCTGCCATAGGGGTTGCCGCACATGAGTGCGGCCATGCCATTCAGCACGCTGTGGGTTATGGCCCCTTGAAGCTGCGCTCTTTGGCCGTTCCCATTGCCAATATAGGCTCCCGCCTTGCATGGCCCATAATTTTGATAGGTCTTGTCCTTGGCTTTGTTGGTCTTGCCAGAGTTGGTGTGTTCCTCTTCGCCTTCGTTGTTATCTTCCAGCTTATAACTCTGCCCGTTGAGTTCAATGCCTCCCGAAGAGCCGTTAGCATACTGGATGGCTCAGGAATTTTGATGGGAGAGGAGCTTGTGGGAGCTAAAAAGGTGCTCCGTGCAGCCGCTCTCACCTATGTGGCTTCTCTGCTCAGCGCCATCTTGCAGCTTCTGCGTCTTGTGCTCCTCACCCGCGGCGGCAAACGCAGATGAAAAGAAATATGGGTATCTTTCTGCGAAAGGTAACCTAAATGGATTATACCAAAATTTTGTGGAGCAATTAGGGCGTAGCCTTGTGTATCTTAATGATGCATCGCTACGCGATATGATGCTTTTCGCTATGCTCAAAATGATATTACGTCACTTCGTTCCGTAATGATGCGATGTTTGCCCGATGTGCCGTCAGGCACACATCATTAGGCGTAGCCGTCATCATTGATAAAGTCAACATCATTTGCCGAAGGCAAACATCATAAAAAAAGTCCAATTTGTCAGATAGACAAATTGGACTTTTTTTCTGGTGGAGACTGACGGACTCGAACCGTCGACCTCACGCGTGTGAGGCGTGCGCTCTAACCAGCTGAGCTAAGCCTCCGATAAAAAATTAAGGGTCAGCAACTGCTGACCCTTAGCTGGTGACGCGTACGAGAATCGAACTCGTGTTACCGCCGTGAAAGGGCGGTGTCTTAACCGCTTGACCAACGCGCCAATTTTCGGGGAACAGTTGGCTTGTTCCCCATGGTAGCGGCGACTGGATTCGAACCAGTGACACCCCGGGTATGAACCG
>JAFYUG010000047.1 GCA_017558545.1 Oscillospiraceae bacterium
CCATCATAAGGGCGCGTACTATGGCAACGCGCTGCTTCTGTCCGCCGGAAAGCTGGATGGGGTAAGCTCCTGCGCGGTCGGCAAGACCAACGAGCTCCAGAAGCTGCATGGCCTTGGCCTCGGCCTCAGCCTTGGGCATCTTCTTGACCTTGATGGGGGCAAGGGTCATGTTTTCAATGATGGTTTTGTGGGGGAAGAGGTTGAAATGCTGGAAAACCATGCCCATGCGCTGGCGATGGAGGTCAATGTTCAGCTTGACCATCTTGCCCTTTTCGTTTTTAACCTTCTTTGCGGTGATGTCCACGCCGTCGAAGAAAATATGTCCGTCGGTGGGGATTTCAGTAAGGTTAAGAGAGCGGAGGAGGGTGCTCTTGCCGCTGCCGCTGGGGCCGATGACAACCAGCACTTCGCCGCGGCGGATGTCTACGCTGATATCGTCAAGAGCCTTGATGGCGCCGCGATTATAGTGTTTTTTGAGATTTTTAACCTCGATAATATTGCCGCTTTTTGCGGAGGCAAAGCCCAGATTATCTCTTGTTTCCACGGCTCATCCTCCTTTCGAAGTAAGCAATGATTTTGCTGGTGGGGAAGCAAAGGCAGAAGTAAAGGGCGGTTGCAACCAGCAGGGGCTCCATGATAAGGAAGGTGGCGCCCTTGGTGGCGTTAACGGCGGACATAATGTCTGCAACGCCTATGGTGTAGGTAATGGCGGATTCCTTGATGATAACAACGAATTCGTTGGCAATGGCGGGGAGAATATTGCGGATTGCCTGAGGCAGAATTATGTAGCGCATGGTCTTGCCGCCGCTGAGACCAAGGGAGCGGGCTGCCTCGCTCTGGCCGCCGTCAATGCTCTGAATACCGGAGCGGATGATTTCGCAGAGGTATGCGCCGGAGTTCATGCCCAGAGCAACAACGCCGGGGAAGAAACGGTCGAAGCGGATGAAGCCGAAAACCTTGTAACCGGGCAGGTCGAAAAGAACGCCGAAAACGCCGTAGTAGATGATAAATATCTGAACTATAACGGGGGTGGAGCGGAGAACTTCAACATAAACGGTGGCTATGAGGGAGAGGGGATTGAACTTGCTTATAGCCAGCAAAAAGCCCTGTTCGCGAAGGCGGCCTTCCTTGTTTACGGCAAGGAAGCGCAGGGGGCGAAAATCGCTGAGGCGCATCATGGCCAGAATAATACCCAGCACAAAACCGATTACAACGGTGAAGAAGCTGAGCAGCAGAGTGACCACAAGACCCTGCTTGAAAAGCTCAAGATAGGGAGCTATGCGGACAAAGTTTGATAATTTAATAAAACTTCCCATGTTGGGGAGCTCCTTTCAGGAAAAGTGAGAGGGGATATATACGCTCAAAATTCCTCCCTGCTAAGGCGCAGGGAGGAATTTGAATAGCTAAGAGAGGAAATATTAGTCGAGAAGACCTTCAACGATGTTGCCTTCAGCAAGCTCGTTTGCCTGTGCTACGAAGTCATCGAAAGCACCGGACTCAACGCACTTGTTGAGAGCTGCGTTAACAGCCTCAAGGAGAGCTTCGTTGCCCTTGGGAACGCCGATAACGTTGCCTTCTGCGTCGTAGGGAACTTCGCAGACCATAACGATTTCGGGATAGTTCTTCTGATAGCTCTCAGCAACAGCGGTCTCAACATAAGCGCCGTCCAGCTTGCCGCCAACGATCTCAGCGATGATGTCGGTAACCTTGGGGAGGCTTACGAGGTCAGCGTCAGCGGAATATTCCTGAGCGAGACCTTCCTGAATGGAGCCGATCTGAGCGCCGATCTGATAGCCGGCCTGGTTGAGGGACTCAAGGTCGGTGAATACACCGGCGTTGGCAGCGGAGGTGATGAAAGCCTGGCCGCCGTCATAGTAAGAATCGGAGAAGAGCATGGTTTCTGCACGCTCGGGGTCGGGGGAGAGACCTGCAACGCCAAGGTCAACATTGCCGAGACCAACTTCCATCAGAACGCCGTCGAAATCCATGGGAATGAATTCGATTTCGAGACCCAGCTCAGCAGCGATGTACTTGGCAAGCTCAATGTCAAAACCGGCAAGAGAAGCGGTGCCGTCATCGGCGATGGCATAGAACTCATAGGGAGCATAGTCGGGGGAGGTGGCAACGGTGAGAACGCCGGGGGTTACGGTGGTGAAGGAAGCTGCGGCAGCATCTTCAGCGGGAGCAGCGGGCTCAGCGGGAGCAGCGGGCTCAGCGGGAGCAGCGGGCTCAGCGGGAGCAGCGGTTTCATTGCCGCAGGCGCAGAGGCTAAGCAGCATAATAAGTGCAAGAGCGATAACGATAAACTTTTTCATTTTGGTTGAACTCCTTTTGTTTGGGTTTTTAAGCATGTGCCTATTATACACAGAGAAAATGAATAATCAATAGAATATTCATAAAATAATGAATAAAATTCAAAAAATTTAAATATTTTTTCGAAAAATATGAAAAATATTTATTTTTCTATGCATTCGGAGGCTGAAAAGCGGCTTAAAAAATCCCAAAGGCTTTTTGTGGATAATCCTTAAAAAAGGCTTTTCTTTATTGGTAATATGTGCTACAATACCTTATTACTATAAAATGCCACAAGTATATTTATGCGGCGGTGATTAAATGAAAAACAGTAAATTTCAAAAGCTGGTAGCGCCGGGTATGCGGCTTTACCTCATAATAATGGTAATATTCGCGGCGGCAACCTTCTTTTTCAACGAAAGACTTGCCATGATAGAGGGCGCAATTATCCTCGTGCTTATTATCTATTCCATGGTTGATGCCCGCCGCAGAAGAAAAACTTTAGTGGACTATATTGAGGATGTAACCTATAACGCGGAAAGCGCCAAGAATAACACCCTCATGAACTTCCCTCTGCCCATCGTTGTTTTCCAAATGGATGATTACCGCATCGTTTGGGGAAATCAGATTTTCTTCAACCTCTTCGGCAAGCAGAAGCCCAGCTTCGATGCCAGCCTTTCCGAAATGGTACCCGGTTTCACCGGCAAATGGCTTTTGGAAGGCAAGAGCCAGTATCCCGGCCTTGTGCAGGTGGACGGCAGAAAGTATCAGCTCCACGGCAACATCATAAGAGGCAGGGAAGAGAGCGAAAGCGGCTTCATGGGCATCACCTACTGGGTCGATGTAACGGAGTTTGACGATATCAAGCTGGAGTATGAAGCCTCCCGCCCCGCAACCATGGTTTTGGTGGTGGATAACTATGATGAGCTTATCAAGGGCGTAACTGACCGCAAGCGCATGGAGCTGCGCGGCATTATCGATGAAGAGATAAGCAAGTTCTGCGAAGGTAAGGGCGGACTTTTGCGCCGCTATGATACCGACCGCTATATGTTCATTTTTGAGTCCCGCTATCTCAAGGGCATCACCGGCGGCAAATTCAGCATTCTTGAGGATATCCATTCCGTTATTTCCACAACGGGCATCCATGCAACTCTCAGCATAGGCGTCGGCTGCGACGGAGCGGATTTCGAGGAAAACTTTGCCTTTGCAAATCTGGCCGTTGAAATGGCTCTTTCCCGCGGCGGCGACCAGGCGGTTATCAAAAACCGCTATAACTTCGAGTTCTTCGGCGGCAAGGGCGCGGAAATTGAAACCCGCACCAAGGTTAAAAGCCGCGTAACCGCCAACGCTTTGGCGGAGCTTATGCGCTCTTCCGGTCAGATTTATGCCATGGGTCATAAATTTGCCGACCTTGACAGCGTAGGCGGCGCCGTGGGCATAGTCTGCATGGCAAGAAAGCTTGGCAAAACCGCTAAGATAGTTGTGGATCCTGAGAAAAACTTCTCCCATGCTCTTATAAATTCCCTTAAGGCCACGGAGGAATACAAGGATGTGTTCATCTCTCCCGATGAGGCCATGCTGGCTGCGGACAGCCAAACCCTTTTGGTGGTTGTGGACACAAACCGTCCCGAGCAGGTGGAGAGCAGAAACCTTTTGGAAAGCTGCACCCGCGTTGCGGTAATAGACCATCACCGCAGAGCCGCAAGCTATATACAAAATGCGGCATTGTCCTTCCATGAGCCCTATGCCTCCAGCGTTTGCGAGCTTATAAGCGAGCTTATGCAGGAGCTTGTGGAGCAAAGGGACGTTACGAGAATGGAAGCGGAAGCCGTTCTCAGCGGTATAGTTTTGGATACCAAGAGCTTTACCATCCGCACAGGCGAGCGCACCTTTGATGCGGCTGCCTTCCTCAGAAGAGTTGGAGCGGATACCAGCGAGGTTAAAAAGCTTCTCCAGAGCGATATGGAGCATACTGTTGCAAAATACAAGATACTCCAGTCCGCAAAGGTTTATAGAGGTGATATTGCAATAGCCGTTCAGGAAACGGAGCAGGATAGAATAGTGGCAGCTCAGGCTGCGGACGAGCTTCTCAATGTTTCCGGAATAGAGGCCTCCATAGTGGCTTATGCCACCAAGGATGGCGGCGTTGTGGTATCTGCCCGAAGCATAGGCGATGTGAATGTTCAGCTCATACTGGAAAAGCTGGGCGGCGGCGGCAACAAGGGCGCAGCCGGTGCGCAGGTAAGCAATATGAGCCTGAGAGAGGCCGTGAATATAATTTGCGCCTCCATAGATGATTACAGCAACTGATAATTTTGAAAGGAGAACCTGAAAATGAAGGTTATTTTTAGTGTAGATGTAAAAGGTCAGGGCAAGAAGGGCGAAATGAAGGAAGTCAGCGAAGGCTACGGCAGAAACTATCTGCTGCCCCGCAAGCTGGCCGTTGAAGCCACCGCCGATAACCTCAACACCATGCGCATGAAGGAAAAGGCAAAGGCTGCCGCCATTGCCGCCGAGAAGGCCAAGGCCACCGAAAACGCCAAGGCTCTTGAAAGCCTCATCGTTAAAATCCCTGCCAAGGCAGGCTCCAACGGCAGACTTTTCGGCTCCATCACCACCAAGGAAATCAGCGATAATCTGAAAAAGCAGTTCAATATTGATATCGACAGCAAGAAGATCGTTCTCTCCGACCCCATCAAGAGCTTCGGAAGCTTCGATGTTAAGTGCAAGTTCGGCCACGAAATAAGCGGAACTATCCACGTTCTGGTTGTAGAGGCCAAGTAAGATAGCATAGGAAAAACTTTGCCCCTTATGTAGGGGCGGACCTATGTGTCCGCCCGCATAAGACCGGCAGAAAGTTTGACCCTTGTGTAGGGACGGACCTGCGTGTCCGCCCGCACGCGTACGCCGACAGCTCTCCCCGGAGGGGAGAGCCAAAAAGGAAGAAGGCAATCCCTCAGTCGCGGGCAAGCCGCGACAGCTCCCTTTACACAAGGGAGCCAAAAAGGAAGAAGGCAATCCCTCAGTCGCGGGCGAGCCGCGACAGCTCCCTTTACACAAGGGAGCCAAAAAGGAAGACGGCAATCCCTCAGTCGCGGGCAAGCCGCGACAGCTCCCTTTGCACAAGGGAGCCAAAAAGGAAGAAGGCAATCCCTC
>JAFYUG010000048.1 GCA_017558545.1 Oscillospiraceae bacterium
GTTGCGGATACTCTCACCGATGCGGTGAATATTTCCCGCAAGAACGGTCAGAGCCTTCGTATTGTCACCCTTGATGGCCAGATGATTAACCCCGGCGGCTCCATGACCGGCGGCTCCTCTGCCAAGAATGTGGGTATACTTTCCAGAGCCAATGAGCTTAAGGAATTGAAAGTTAAGCTTGAAAAGCTTGTTACCGCTGAGGAGAAGCAGGCTGAAAAGCTTGAAGCTGCCACTCGCGAGCTTGAAAAAGCAAGATATGAACTTCAGGTGGCATCCGGCGAACAGAGCAGCGCTGCGGAAGATTTCCGCAAGAAGGAGAGCGCAGCGGCTCAGCTTAAGATGATGCAGAGCGCTCTTGATGAGAGCATAGAAAACCTCGAAAACGAGCGCAGCGGCCTTTCCGGCAAAAAAAAGGAAAATGAGCGCCGCCTTGAAGAAGAAAACAAGGCCATGGCCGAAAACGAAAAGAGCCTGTCTTCTCTTCGTCAGGAGATTACAAAGCTCAGCGCTGGCCACGAGGGCTTTGAAGCAAAGCGCGAGGCTATTGCAGCTGTAATTTCCGCTCTCCGCGCCGAAATCGCCTCTTTGCAGGCTGAGCGCGAGGCAACCGTACGCTCCGCCGAAAGCCTTGAAAGCCTTATTGCCGACATCTCCGGCGATAGCGAAAACCGCAGACTTGGCATTGAGGAAATCAAAGCAAGAAGCGAGGATATCAAGGCCGAAATTGCTAAAAAGAACGAAATTCTCGCTCAGTATAGACTCTCCATTCAGGAGCGCAAGGAGGCTATTAACCAGCTTCTTGCCCGCAAGATGGAGCTTGAAGGCAAGCGCAACCGCAGCGAAAAATCCGCTCAGGATAAAAACCGCGATATTAACGACCTGCAGGGCCGCAGCGCCCACTTCCGGCAGAAACTCATTTCTGCGGAGATGGAAGAGAAGCAAATCGTGGACAAGCTTTGGGATAGCTATGAGCTCAGCCGCTCCGCTGCTCAAAATATGCGTCAGCCCATTGCGGATATACCCGCTGCCAATAAGCGCGTTGGTGAGCTGAAAAGAGAAATGGGTCGCCTCGGCAATGTCAACCTCGGCGCTATCGAGGAATATGAGCGCGTAAACGAGCGCTATGAGTTCCTTGTAAGCCAGAGAAATGATGTTGAAAATGCAAAACGCGAGCTTCAGAAGATAATCGCCGAGATTACCGGCGAGATGAAGGATATCTTCCTTCGCGAGTTCACCGCCATTGAGGAAAAGTTCAGAACAGTATTTATGGAACTTTTCGGCGGCGGCAAGGCAGCCTTGGAGCTTGAAGATCCCGATGATCCTCTGGGATGCGGCATAGGAATTAAAGTTCAGCCTCCCGGCAAGGCTGTCACCAATATCAGCCTTCTCTCCGGCGGCGAAAAGAGCTTTGTTGCCATTGCTCTCTACTTTGCCATTATGAAGGTCCGTCCCACTCCCTTCTGCATAATGGACGAGATTGACGCTGCTTTGGACGAGGCCAACGTTGCCCGCTATGCAGATTATATGCGCACCATGACCGGCAATACCCAGTTCATAGTTATCACCCATCATAGAGCCACCATGGAAGAGGCCGACGTTCTCTACGGCATCACCATGCAGGAAAAGGGCGTAACCTCCGTTCTCAGTGTGGATCTTGAGGAAGCCGAAAAGACTATCGCAAGCTGAAAGGACGATTAGCCATGGGATTTCTTGAAAAAATAAAAAGCGGCCTTATGCGCACCAAGCAGAATATGGCCATTTCCATGAACAATATGTTCGCCGACTTTACCCGTGAAAACGAAGAGTTTTATGAAGAACTTGAAGAGACCATGATTATGGCCGATGCAGGCGTGGATACTTCCGTCAAGGCCGTTGAAATGCTTCGCGAAAGAGTTCATGAACGCGGACTTCGCGGCGGCGAAGAGGTAAGAAAGGCCTTCAGCGAGATTCTTTGCGAAATTTTGAATGTTGGCGAGAAGGAACTGCATCTTACCACCAAGCCCTCCGTTATCCTTATGGTTGGCGTAAACGGCGTTGGCAAGACCACCACCATAGGTAAGCTTGCCACCCATTTCAAGGCCGAGGGCAAAAAAGTTCTCCTCTGCGCAGGTGATACCTTCCGCGCAGCTGCCGCCGAACAGCTCACTGTTTGGGCTCAGCGCTCCGGAGCGGATATAGTTCGCCATGAAGAGGGA
>JAFYUG010000002.1 GCA_017558545.1 Oscillospiraceae bacterium
GGGTGGTGTCGGTAACCACGGTGGGAGCTGCAGGCTGGCTTTCGGGAGTGGCTTCGGGAGTGTTCTCGGGGGTAGCCTCGGGAGTAGCCTCAGGAGTGGCCTCGGGGGTGGCTTCGGGAGTGAACTCGGGAGCGGGGGTGGTCAGCTCCGTTTCGTTATTCAGGGTGGGAGCTTCCTCGGCAGGCTCGTTAAGAGCCATGCGGATATAAATGCAGCCGCAAAGCAATGCCAGCAGGACTATGATTGCGATAATTTTCTTACCATGCATATTTGTGTACCTCGCAAAAGAGTAAATAGATGAGCGGTGGCTCAATTCTACTTATATACTACTGTGCGTTACAAAGGTGTTACATAAAAAGCCGACAGGATTTTTGTTCCTGTCGGCTATTTTTATTCCTTGAATCGGAGCATGGCGCAGGTTTCCTCTGCCCAGCTGTATTGGCTCATATACTCTCCGCGGAACTCCGGCTTTCCGGTTTCCAAAAAGCTGAGATAATCGCATTTCACAAGGTTTGTGTCTATGCGGTAATAGGGGGTATCGTGTCTGAGTACATCTTCTGCCTTTAGGGTTTTGAGGGTGTTTTTCAAATCCATCACAAGCTGGCGAAGATAGGTGGAATTTTTGGAATCGTCGGTATCGTCGGGGAAGAGTATGGCGCAAATTTGCTTTGCCGTCATTCCCGCGCCCTTGCGGTCTACCAAAACGGCCAAAAGCTCCTTTGCCTTCTTGCGCTTGAAGGGGAGAATTTCTCCCTTGTGCATAACCTCGAAATTGCCGAAGCAATTGATGGTGAGCAGCTTTTCCGTGGCTTTGAGGCCTTTGATGTGGTCAATTTCCTTCTGCACGGCTTCGGCCGTAATGGGCTTCATCAGATAGCCCGATGCATGGAGCTGGAAGGCGGAAAAGGCGTATTCCTGATAGCCTGTGCAGAAAATTATTTTGCAAGCGGGCTGAATGGCCACTATTTTCTCTGCAAGACCGAGGCCGCCAATGCCGCGCATATTGATATCAAGAAAGGCCACGTCGATGGGATTTTCCTCTGCGTAGGCAAGGGCGGCGGAGCAGGAGGAAAATGCCTCGGCATAGGCGATGTCCGAGGAAGCGCATACGGCCTCCTGCAGATTTTCCAGCATATATATCTCGTCGTCAACTACTATTGCTCTCATGTTGTCACTTCCTTGGGAATCATGATAAGTGCTTTTGTGCCTTCGCCAATCTTGCTTTCTATGATGAGCTCGCCGTTTACCATGGCCTTGAGTCTGCCTCGTATGTTGCGCAGACCCACATGCTTCTTTTCCTCTATGGGAGCCTTGGGGTCAAAGCCAACGCCGTCGTCTTTAACCTCAACGCAGAAATAGTTGGGGGTTTCGTAGGAATGTATCAAAACCGTTCCGCCGGACTCAAGACGCATAAGGCCGTGCTTGATGGCGTTTTCCACAAGGGGCTGAACAGACAATGCGGGGAGGACGAAATCCTTTGCCTCCACATTGTATTCAATGCTCATGTCGGGGAAGCGCACCTTCTCAATGTTGACATAGTATTCAATATGCTGCAGCTCCTCCGAGAAACGGATGGGGGCAACGCTGTCCAGCTCGCTGAAATTTCCGCGGAGATACAAGCTGAAATTTCGTACAAGCTCAAAGGCCTTTTGGGGGTCTTTCAGACACATTCTCTCTATGGTGCCCAAGGTGTTATAGATAAAGTGGGGCTGAATCTGGGAGAGCATGATGGAAATGCGGCTTTCCTTCAGCTGGGCCTCCATGATGTTTTTCTCAGCCTCAAGGCGGCTTCTCTGCATCTCAAGCTCTCTTGCTCTTGCCGCGGCGTTGATGCTCTCGGGTATAATTCTCAGCACAACAAAAAGGGCGATGATAAACAAAATGAAAAAGACATATTTGGAGATGGCTCCGCCTTCCCAGCGGCCAAAGACGGTTGCAGTCATGTCAGCTTCAAAAGCCAGTATGGGAAGTGCCATGCCCGTGAGAATCCAGCGGGATTTTCTGTCGGCTGAAATGAAGTCCTTGATAATGCAGAAAAGCAGGACGATGTTTGCAAGGCTTTGAGCTATGACCCAATATAGCCATGTGTCATAGAAATGCACCCTTGCAACTATGGGCAGAATGAAACATGCTGCGTCAAATATACCAAGTATACCAACCGCAATGGCGCCGAGCTTCTTGGTATCTTTGAGGAAAACCGTAAGTATTGCCGAGAGAAAAAGCATGTAGAACATCATGGA
>JAFYUG010000049.1 GCA_017558545.1 Oscillospiraceae bacterium
GCAGGTGGCGCGATGTGGGCATCGCGCCCTACAATGGGTGCAGAGTAAAAATGTTGTCATTGCGAGGAGCCGTAGCCGACGCGGCAATCCGCGTCCCCTACAAAGCACAATGTAAAAACATAGTCATTGCGAAGCGCCGTAGGCGCTGTGGCAATCCGTAACCCCAAAATTTATGCAAAAAGGATGGAATTACATTATATATTAGGTATAATCGCGAAAATACAAGTTGATATTTATCTTGACAGGCTATATAATATTTTTGTATGTCTGCCCATAGGCCTTTTTGCCCCTTGGCGGATTGACGAAAGACTTAACGGCGCCTTTGGCGCTTTTGGAAATACAGATTGGGCGTGAATTTGATTTGAAAATCAAGAATTATCTGAAAAAACACGGCGTCAAGGTCGTTATCATAGTCATGCTGGCCTCCATCATCGTTTTGGCAGGCGCAGCCTCCCGGGACGGTCAGGCAGGTCTTGTGAAAGATGCTCAGGGCAGCCTTAGTGCTCCCGCCCGCTCCGCCGCAACAGCCATCACCGGCTGGATGGAAGGCATCTACGGCTACCTCTACGAATACGAGATGCTGGTTGAGGATAACAACGCCCTCCGCGCAGAGCTGGCCGAGGCTCAGGAAATGGCCAGAGAGTATGAGGAGCTGAAGGCCGAGAACGAGCGCCTTTATACCCTTTTGGAGCTGAAGGAAAAGCGCAGCGACTTCACCCTGGAGTCCAGCAAGATAGTTTCCTGGGACACCAGCAACTATACCTCCGCCTTCACCATAGGCAAGGGCACCAACAGCGGCATCGAGCTGGGCGACTGCGTTATCACCGAGTACGGCGCTCTGGTGGGTCAGGTTTGCGAGATTGGCACAACCTGGGCAACCATACGCACCATCATTGATGTTAATATGGACGTAGGCGCTTTCGTGGGCAGCAATAACTATGCCGGCGTTATCACCGGCGAATTTTCCCTGATGAAGCAGGGTCTCACCCGCATGGGATATCTCTCCGGCGGCGCACAGATATTCACCGGCGATGAGGTTCTCACCTCCGGACGCGGCGGCGCATTCCCCGCAGGACTGCTCATCGGCACCGTCACCACCGTTATGACCGAAGCCGGCGGACAGAACACCTATGGCGTTGTTGAGCCCGCCTGCGATGTTGACGGCCTCAGCCAGGTCTTCATCGTCACCGATTACGAAATCGTGGAGTAAAAAAAAGCCTCGATACCGCTTTGCAGTGAGTGAATATATTCGCCTGCTTTAGGAGATACACTCCACTCGCTTCGCTCGGTCGGTATGACAACTATATTTTAGTCTAAGCGCCACACTAAGTCTGAAAAGGTGAGGAAATGTATTATTTCACATACATCTTAACCAATAAGGCTAACTCGGTTTTATACATCGGCATGACAAACGATTTGGGGCGCCGAATGTATGAACACAAAAATCATCTGATCCCCGGCTTTACAGACAGATACAATGTTGAAAAGCTGGTATATTTTGAATACACCACCGATGTTCTTGCCGCCATAGAGCGAGAAAAACAGTGGAAAAAATGGAGCCGCGAAAAGAAAGAGTGGCTCATAGAAAGGATGAATCCCCAATGGGAGGATTTGTCCGGCGATAAAGCAAAAATCTTATTCGAACGCTGAAATCCCACTCCCTCCCAAAAGCCTGTCATACCGACCGAGCGAAGCGAGTGGAGCGTATCTCAAAGCCCACTTTCCTGCAATCTCATCCGAACCTTAAACGCCCACTCCCTCCCAAAAGCTTGTCATACCGACCGAGCGAAGCGAGTGGAGCGTATCTCAAACCCCACCCCGAGGTCACACAAAATGCTTCTACAAATTCTCGAACTCATTGATTTTAGAAAAATACGCAAGGCTCTTTGGTATTGCCTCTGCGTCATAGTGACCATATCCATCCAAAACCTTCTCTTCTCCCGCATAGCCATCTTCGGC
>JAFYUG010000050.1 GCA_017558545.1 Oscillospiraceae bacterium
CAAGCGCGGTATGGGCGAGAGCGACATTGCCTCCGCCATAAAGGAGATTTCTTTCTCCTCCGCAGCCGACTGTGTGGAGATGAAAGCCATCATTTCTGCTCAGGAACCCACACTCAATCCCGAACACCTTGTGTCCGCTCTTCGCCAGAAGGCCGGGGACATCGCTCCCGACTTTGCGGAGTTTGAAAGACTTGAAATTTTTGATGAAAAAATGGAGATTTTCCGCTAAAAAAGTATTGCAATTGAGAATTGCGTGTGGTATCATATAACGGCTTGTGAAGCAAGCACGAATGAATAAAGACGGTCCGCTTCCGCGGCCTTTGCCCTCCGGTATGAACGTCTATAAAAGGAAGGAAATATAAAAATGGCAGATCTCATCAAAACCCTGACTGAGCAGTACATGAAGCCCGAGCTCCCCACCATGAACGTCGGCGACACCGTCCGTGTTACCGTCCGCGTCAAGGAAGGTTCTCGTGAGCGTAACCAGGCCTACGAAGGCATCATCATCGCCAAGAAGCACGGCGGCATCAACGAGACCATCACCGTACGTCGTATCTCCTACAACGTCGGCTGCGAGAAGGTTTTCCCTGTTCATTCTCCCAGCATCGTCTCCGTCGAGACCGTCCGCAGAGGTAAGGTTCGCAGAGCTAAGCTCTACTACCTGCGCGATCGCGTTGGTAAGGCCGCTAAGGTTAAGGAGCGCCTGTAAGCCAAAGCCCAATAAAAAAACCGCTGAAATTTTCAGCGGTTTTTTTATTTCCCTTTTAAAGGCTCCCTTGTGTAAAGGGAGCTGGCACGGCGAAAGCCGTGACTGAGGGATTGTCAATCAATCCTCATATTCCCCAATAATCTTCTCCATCCAAATCATGTCGTACCATCTATTGAACTTTCGTCCGCTTTTGCGGAAGCTACCTACGGTTTCATAGCCTAAGTGTCTATGAAAATGCTCGCTTTGATTTGTGAGATATTCATCCTCATTTTCAGTAACGGCGATGCAGGCGTAGAGATTAATAATGCCCATGTCCTTGAGCAGGGCTTCAATTGCCTCGTATAAAGCTCTTCCAAGCCCCTTTCCCTGATAGCCGTTTTTCAGGTAAATGCTGACTTCAACGCAGTGGTCGTAAGCGGCTCTGTCCTTGAATGTGTCGGCATAAGCATAGCCAATAATTCCCTCATGGTTTTCCGCAACTATGTAGGGATATTTTTTTGTGGTTTTCTCAATTCTGCCGGCAAATTCAGCAGGGGAGGGCACATCATATTCAAATGTTATAGCGGTATTTTCCACATAGTAGGAGTATATATTCAAAAGGCTCTCCGCATCGTAGAGTTGTGCGGGGCGAATAGCGAAGTCGGTCATAAATTTATCAGCTCCTCTTATGGGGATAATATCAAAATATCCCCCAGCTTGCAAGGGTTCAAAGTTCTGCTTGCAAGATGGGGGAGAATGGGTATATAATAATCTGAATAATTATTTCCTCAACGGAGGCTTTTTATGGATAATCTTGAAAATAATGTTGATAAAATAATAGAGGAATTCTCTGATACTGTAATATTCGAGCCTGTTGCTGAGCCTGCTGAAGAGCCCGCTCCCAAGCAGGAGACTCCTGCTGCAGAACCCAAAGTTCGCATGACCAAGGAGCAGAGAATTAATAACGAAATTTTCGATTGGCTTCAGTGCATAGTTTTTGCCCTTGTTGCCTGCATTCTCATTTTCCTCTTCCTTGGCCGTACTGTTGGCGTTGTGGGCGGAAGTATGGAAAACACTCTCCATGAAGGCGAGCGCCTCATTATAAGCGATCTTTTCTATACCCCCGATAATGGCGATATTATTGTTCTTCGTCAGGACACATTCCGCAATGACCCCATCGTTAAGCGCGTTATTGCAACCGAGGGTCAGACTGTGGATATCGACTTTGAAAACTGTCTTGTCATTGTTGACGGTATTGCCCTTGATGAGCCCTATACCAAGGAATACGGCAACTATACCTACCTGGATAAGCAGGATTTCCGCAAGGAAATAACTGTTCCCGAGGGCTGCGTATTTGTAATGGGCGATAACCGCAACGGCTCCACCGATAGCCGCACCGACTCCATAGGCTGCGTTGAGGTGGAAAAGATTTTGGGTAAGGTTATATTCAGAATTGCTCCCATCAGTAAGATAGGCTTTGTTAAATAAAGAAGATTAAAAGGTGTATTATGGCTGAAAATGCTTATGAAAAGATGGTCATTCAATGGTTCCCCGGTCACATGACCAAGGCCCAGAGAATGATAGAAGAAAATATGAAAATGGTGGACGGTGTCTGCGAAATCCTTGATGCCCGCATACCTCTGTCCAGCCGCAACCCCGATATAGACCGCCTTGCAGGTGAAAAGCCCCGCTTGGTTATTCTCAACCGTACTGACCTTGCAGACCCTGCTATTACTGCCAGGTGGAGAGAGTATTTCCGCAAAAAAGGCTTTGCCGTTTTGGAAACGGACGCAAAAACCGGCAAGGGTGTAAATAACTTTGTCCCCGCAGTTAGAAGCGTTCTTAAAGAGAAAATTGCCGCCTATGAGGCCAAGGGACTTGTTAATCGCCCCCTTCGCATTATGATTTTGGGCATACCCAATGTTGGAAAGAGTACCTTTATCAACAAAGTTGCCGGACGCAAGGCTGCCATTGCAGGCGATAAGCCCGGTGTTACCCGCGGCAAGCAGTGGATTAATATTGATAAGGGTTTGGATTTGCTGGATACCCCCGGTATTCTTTGGCCTAAGTTCGATTCTCAGGAAGTTGGCGAAGCCCTTGCTCTCACCAATGCAATTAAGGCCGATGTTCTTGATAAGGAAACTCTGGCTGCAAACTTTATGCTCCGCCTTCGCGCATTGAAGCCCGAGGCCATAGAGCAGCGCTATAAGTTCACTCCCGACCCCGAGAAAAACGGCTTTGAGCTTCTTGAAGATGCCGCTAAAAAGCGCGGATTTTTGGTAAGCCGCGGAGAATATGATATTGAGCGCATGGCCAATGTGCTCCTCAGCGAGTATCATGACGGAAAACTTGGCCGCATAAGCCTTGAGGCTCCTCCGGAGGAATAAGCCATGGACGAGAAAATCGACCTTTGGGAAATAGAAAATGAGCTTTTGGATAATGGCGTTTACCCCATCTGCGGCGTGGACGAAGCAGGCCGAGGCCCTCTTGCAGGCCCCGTTTGCGCAGCTGCCGTTATCTTGCCCAGAGGCCTTGAAATTGAAGGACTTAACGACTCCAAAAAGCTCACGGAGAAAAAGCGCGATAAGCTTTTTGACCTCATAAAAGAGAGCGCCGTTAGCTATGGCATAGCATTTGCAAGCGTTGAGGAAATCGAGGAGCTTAATATCCTCGGAGCAACTTATCTTGCTATGAACAGAGCTATTGCCCAGCTTGAGACAGCACCTGCTCTTGCCCTTATAGACGGCAACCGCAATGCAGGTATAGAAGTTCCCAGCCAAACTGTTATAAGCGGCGATGCCCGCTGCGCTTCCATTGCCGCCGCCAGCATTCTTGCCAAGGTTACACGAGACCGCTATATGCTTGAAATGGCGGAAAAATATCCCGAGTATTCCTTTGAAAAACATAAAGGCTATGGCACAAAGGCTCACTATGCCGCAATTCGTGAGCATGGCATAAGCCCCATCCACAGACCTTCGTTTTTGAAGTAGATGCACTGATATGGATAAAAAATTGCTTGGCCGCTTCGGAGAGGAGCAGGCTGCACAGTATCTGAAAAAGAAAAAATACAAAATTCTCGGAATGAATTATTCCTGCCGCTTCGGTGAGGTGGATATAATTGCGGAAAGCCGCAATTGCCTTGCTTTCGTTGAAGTTAAGCTTCGCAAGGATGCCCGTTTTGCCGAGGCTAAGGAGTTTGTAACATGGTCCAAGCAGCAGCGTATAATTTCTGCCGCACAGCTTTGGCTTGCAGCAAACCCCACGAATAAGCAGCCGAGATTTGATGTTATTGAAGTATACGCACCCTTTGGCGACAAAGGCGAGATAAAAATAAACCACATAGAAAACGCGTTTTGAGGTGACAATATGAAGTATTTTAGCACCAGAGATGAAAGCATAAAGATTAGCGCTGCTGAGGCTATTGCAAAAGGGCTTGCCGGCGATGGCGGACTTTTCGTCCCCGAAGCTTTGCCCAAGGTGGACGCGGAGACCATTTCCAAGCTCTGCGCCATGGACTATAGAGCCCGCGCTGCCCATATAATGAGTATGTTCCTTGATGATTTCACCGCCGAGGAACTTGATAAGTTTGTCCACAGCGCCTATGGCACTAATTTTGATAGCGATGCCATTGCTCCCCTTGGTTTTATAGATGATGAAACCGCATTTCTTGAGCTTTGGCACGGACCCACCTGCGCTTTCAAGGATATGGCTTTGCAGATGCTGCCCCATTTGCTCACCGCTTCTTTGAAGAAAACCGGCGAGGAGAAAACAGTCTGCATCCTTGTTGCCACCTCCGGCGATACCGGCAAGGCGGCTCTGGAAGGCTTTGCAGATGTTGAAGGCACCAGAATCTTCGTATTCTATCCCAAGGACGGCGTTTCCGATATCCAGCGCCTGCAGATGGTAACTCAGAGCGGCGATAACGTTGGTGTATGCTCTGTTATCGGCAATTTTGACGATGCTCAGACCGGCGTTAAGAAAATCTTCGGAGACAAGGCCTTTGCTGAGGCTCTTGCAAAGAAGGGCTACTTCCTCTCTTCTGCAAACTCCATTAACTGGGGCAGATTGCTTCCTCAGATTGTCTACTATTTCTCCGCTTACTGCGACTATGTAAATTCCGGCAAGCTCTCTATGGGCGCAAAGCTTGATTTCTGTGTGCCCACCGGCAACTTCGGCAACATACTTGCCGGCTGGTATGCCAAGGAAATGGGTCTGCCCGTTGGCCGC
>JAFYUG010000051.1 GCA_017558545.1 Oscillospiraceae bacterium
CCCTACACACGCCCCCGCTACTCTATCTCGTAAGATGGCAGCATAGTTTTTTGACAGGATGAGCCCCCTTGAAAAGGGGGCCTTTATAGGATCTTTCGCCTCTGCGGCAATCGGGCTGTCGGGAACGCCGGCCCCTACAAGCATGCAAACGCCCAAAGCCCTGTCATACCGACCGAGCGATAGCGAGTGGAGTGTATCTCTCCTCGCATCCTCCCGTTATTTAAATATGTATATACATCCGTAATTTATTGCAAGAAAGCATTTTAATGTGGTATAATAATTAGTTGTAAGATCAAAAACTTAACCAAAGAGATGATTATCTATGAATATTAAAGTTCCCATTGCCATATTGGCCGTTCGCGGCGTGCGCCTTGTGGCCAGAGTGCTGCACAAGGGCGGCACCGCCAAGCCCGGTGAAATTGCCCTGAAAATCTGCCCCGACCTTCTCAGCCATCTTTCCAAAGGGGTAAAAACCGTTGTTATCACCGGCACCAACGGCAAAACCACCACCGCCCGCATGGTGGAGCAGGTGATTTCCGACGCCGGCTGCGATTACATTGCCAACCGCTCCGGCGCAAACCTCATCAGCGGCATCACCACGGAGTTTGCCCTCAAGAGCACTCTCTTCGGCCGCTGCAAGAGCAGCCACGCCGTTATCGAGTGCGACGAGGCCGCCTGCCGCCGCACCCTTGGCCAGCTGAAGCCCGAGGCCGTGCTTATCACCAACCTTTTCCGCGATCAGGTTGACCGCTTCGGCGATGTCAGCGTAACACTCCAAAACATCCGCGAGGGTCTTGAGAAAGTGCCCGAGACCACCATCTGCATCAACGCAGACTGCCCCCTCTGCTCTTCTCTCTCCTCCCTCCCCAACCCCCGAATTTACTACGGCCTTGAAAACGGCGCATTCTCCTCCGCCTCCTCCGACGAAGGTGATGTTCGCCGCTGCCCCCAGTGCGGCGGCGAGCTTGAGTATGCTTACCGCTCCTTCGGCCATCTTGGCGGCTGGGCGTGCAACAGCTGCGGCAACAAGAGAGCGGAAACTCAGGTTGGAGTTCGTGAAATTCTCTCCTCTTCCTCCGCAGGCAGCCGCATAGCTCTCGCTGTTAACGGCGAAGTCAGCCCCGTAAATGTAAATCTCCCCGCCGTATACAATATTTATAACGCAGCAGGCGCAACCGCCGCCGCCATCGCCATGGGCTTCAGCCCCGAGAAGGCCTACGCCGCTCTTGAAAACTTCTCCTGCGGCTTTGGACGCATGGAGACTCTGCCCATAGGTCAGGGCGCCAGAATGATGCTGGTTAAAAACCCCACCGGCTGCCGTCAGGTGCTGGACTTCCTCTCCGGACTGGACGAGGGTTTTGACCTTGTTATCTGCCTCAACGACAAAACCGGCGACGGCACGGACATCTCATGGATTTGGGAAACGGACTTCGAGCGCCTCGCAGAGCTGGGCGACAAGCTTGGAAAGATCACCGTTTCCGGCATCCGCTGGGCGGATATGGCTCTGCGCCTTAAGTATGCAGGCATAGACGAGGGTAAAATCAGCTGCTGCCCCGACTATGAGGCTCTTTGCGACCAGCTTGAAAAAGGCGCTCTCCCTGCCTATATTATCCCCACTTACTCCGCCATGCTGGAGCTTAGAAGCCACATTGTACGCCGCACCGGCGGCGCTGAATTTTGGGAGGGCTAAGACATGGAACTGAAGTTTTGCCATCTTTATCCCGATGTTATGAACCTTTATGGCGACGTGGGTAACCTTACCGCCATGAAAATGCGCCTTAAATGGCGGGGCATAGATTGCACCGTCACCCCCATGAACATGGGCGAAAAGGCTGATTTTTCTGATTTTGACCTTATTTTCATAGGCTCAGGCCGCGAGGAGGAGCAGAAAACCCTCTCCGCCGACCTTATAGAGAACAAGGCTGAGGCTCTTCGCGCCGCTGCCGAAAATGGCACCGCCATTTTGGCCATAGGCGGCGGCATGGAGCTGCTGGGCAAGTATATTGAGTTTTCCGACGGCAGCAAAATGGAAGGCGCGGGAGTTATTGATATGCACACCGCCGTTTCCAAGACCCGCCGCACCGGCAACTATATGTTCTCCACCGCCTTTGGCAATGTTGTGGCCTTCGAAAACCACGGCGGCAGCACCTATCTTGGTGAAGGTGTGGAGCCTCTCGGCACCATCGAGCTTGGCTACGGCAATAATGGCCGGGGCGGCGAAGGCGTGAGATACAAAAATGTCTTTGGCTCCTATGGCCACGGCTCTCTCCTGCCCAAAAACCCTGCCCTTTGCGACGGCATACTCTCCGCCGCCCTCTCCCTGCGCAACGGAGAAACGGAG
>JAFYUG010000052.1 GCA_017558545.1 Oscillospiraceae bacterium
GCCAATACGATGCCGTACTTGTTGGCGGTATCGATAACATGGTCATCACGAATGCTGCCACCGGGCTGAGCAATATACTGAACGCCGCTCTTGCGTGCGCGCTCAACATTGTCGCCAAAGGGGAAGAATGCATCGGAGCCAACCGAAACGCCGCTCATTGTTGCAATCCAAGCCTTCTTCTCTTCAAGAGTAAGCACTTCGGGCTTAACCTTGAAGTTTTCCTGCCATACGCCCTCTGCAAGAACATCTTCGTATTCATCAGAAATATAGATGTCGATTGCATTGTCGCGGTTAGCGCGGCGAATACCGTCTACAAACTGCAAACCGAGAACTTTGGGGTGCTGACGAAGCATCCAGTTATCAGCCTTGCTGCCTGCAAGACGAGTGCAGTGAATGCGGCTCTGCTGACCGGCGCCAACGCCGATGGTCTGTCCGTTCTTAACATAGCAAACGGAGTTGGACTGGGTGTACTTAAGAGTGATAAGGCTCAGGAGCAGGTCATGCTTCGCCTCAAGAGGAAGCTCCTTATTCTCGGTAACGATATTGGCAAGAAGCTCTTCGTTGATTTCAAAGTTATTGTAGCCCTGCTGGAAACCGATGCCGAAGATATGACGGCGCTCAATGGGATCAGGCTCATAATCGGGATCGATCTGAACAACGTTATAGCCGCCCTTTTTCTTGGCGCGAAGAATTTCAAGAGCCTCTTCGGTATAAGAGGGAGCGATAACACCGTCGGAAACTTCCTTCAGAAGGAATTTTGCGGTTGCAGCATCGCAGGTATCGCTGAGAGCTGCCCAGTCGCCATAAGAGCAAAGGCGGTCAGCGCCGCGAGCCTTGATATAGGCACATGCAATGGGAGAGGTATCGCAGCCATCTGCAAAATACATCTGCTTTTCAACCTCGGTAAGGGGAGTGCCAAGTGCTGCACCAGCGGGAGAAACATGCTTGAAGGATGCTGCTGCAGGCAGACCGGTGGCCTTCTTAAGAGCCTTTACAAGCTGCCAGGAGTTGAGTGCATCCATAAAGTTAATGTAACCGGGTTTGCCGTTGAGAACGGTAAGAGGAAGGTCTTTGCCGTTATCCATATAAATCTTAGAGGGCTTCTGATTAGGGTTGCAGCCATATTTCAGTTCAAGTTCCTGCATCTTATGCCTCCTGATGTTTGTTGATAATAACAGTTTCTTCTGCACCGCTAGCAATTTCTATGCAGCGAACAAAAAGGGAAACCTTGTTGTCTGCGTTAAGTGCGTTCCATACATCATTTGCAAGAGTCTTTACATCGGTGTTGGGAACTTCAACCTCGCGAGGCTCGCCATAGAAAGAGGGGAGGGGCTCGGTGTTTTCCTGATAGGTGTGGATAAAATGACCCTGACCGGCAATGGGATTCTCATAGCCGAAGAAATAACGGCGGTTGGAAGAAGCATCACCGTTTGCACTCTTAAGAATGGAGAGAGCATAGCTGCCATCTTCGTGGAGAATGCCGGAAATACGGGGAGTCCAGTTAGGACCATCGGGTTCAAAAGTGCGCTTGCGGAGGCTCTGAGCAAAAATTTCACCGGCAAGAACACCGTCGCGAACGGTGTCGGTCTGGTCTCCATTGGTAACAATAAGCTCGGTGCCAACCTTGCGAACGGGATGATAAATGATAAGAGAAGGATCAACCATCTTGCTCTCGTCAAAAGCCTTGGTGCGAATGCCGTCTTCGGTTACTTCAAAAATGCGGTTGCGGCTGTTTTCGCTGCGTCCCATGATGAAGTATACAACAACGCTCTTAGCGCCATCGGCAGTTTTGCCAAGCATAATGCCGCGGCCGGGATAGGGATGATTGTTCAGTATTTCAAGAAAATTCTGCATTATTTCTATTTACTCCTTTATAAACACAGTGCGGTCCTTAACGCTAAGTCTGCCTTCGCAGAAAAGGGAAACAGATTTGGGAAGGATTTTCCATTCAGCCTGTTCCATAATTCTCAGCTGGAGAGTTTCGGGGGTGTCGTCAGGTTTAACCTCAACGGCCTTCTGCATAATAATAGGACCGCCGTCGCATTCTTCGTTGACGAAATGGCAGGTAGCTCCGGAAAGCTTCACGCCGTATTCAAGAGCTTTTTCGTGAACATGAAGTCCATAATAGCCCTTGCCGCAGAAAGAGGGGATAAGGGCAGGATGAACGTTCATAACAGCGTTGGGATAAGCCTGAACAAGCTCTTCGGTAAGAATTGTCATAAAACCGGCGAGAACAACAAGATCAATGTTCAGCTCTTTAAGCTTGGATACATAAGCTAAGGTCATTTCGCGAGAGTTAGCAAAATCTTTTCTGGCAATAACAAAGGCGGGAATATTGGCCTTTGCAGCTCTCTCCAAAGCAAAGACACCGGGTTTGGAGGCAATTACGGCTGAGATTTCGCCGCCGACTATTTCTCCACGATTTTGGGCATCGATAAGAGCCTGCAGATTAGTGCCGCCGCCGGATACCAGTACGGCAACTCTTACCACAGAATGACCCCCTCGCCCTCAACGCATTCGCCGAGAATATAAGCATCCTCAACTGCGGTAAGTGCCTTTTCAGCCTCTGCCTTATCAACGATAACACACATGCCAACGCCCATGTTAAAGGTGTTATACATATCACGCTCGGGAATATTACCGGTTTCCATGATTTCGGTGAAGAGGGGATGTACGCGAACGTCATCCTTCTTAATCTTTGCTGCAATGCCATCGGGCAGAGCTCTGGGAATGTTCTCGTAGAAGCCGCCGCCGGTGATATGAGCGCAAGCCTTGATGGAAACGAGCTCGCTCATTGCAAGAATATCCTTGACATAGAGTCTGGTGGGGGTGAGAAGCTTTACACCAAGCTCGCCTGCAAGCTGCTCCTCAGTAAATACTTTGCGAACAAGAGAGAAACCGTTGGAATGAACGCCGCTGGAGGGAATAGCGATGATAACGTCGCCGGCGCTAACGCGGGACTTATCAAAAATCTTCTCCTTGTCAACGATACCAACAGCAAAACCTGCAAGATCGTAATCCTCTTCAGCCATAAGACCGGGATGCTCAGCGGTTTCACCGCCAATAAGAGCGCAGCCGGACTGAACGCAGCCTTCGCATACGCCGGAAACGATTTCTGCTATCTTCTCGGGAATATTCTTGCCGCAGGCAATATAGTCAAGGAAGAAAATGGGCTTTGCGCCGCAGCAGATAATGTCGTTAACGCACATAGCAACGGCATCAATGCCGATGGTATCGTGCTTATCCTGCAGCATAGCAAGTTTGACCTTGGTGGCGCAGCCGTCAGTACCGGAAACAAGAACGGGCTCCTTCATTCC
>JAFYUG010000053.1 GCA_017558545.1 Oscillospiraceae bacterium
CGCCGCCGGCAAGGGCTACGGCAAGCATAAGCAGGAGACCCTGCGCATAGGTGCCGATGCTCTCCCCGGCATCCCCAAGGACACCACCGACCGCAACCGCACCAGCCCCTTCGCCTTCACCGGCAACAAGTTTGAGTTCCGCTCCCTTGGCTCCAGCATGTCCGCTTCCGACTGCAACACCATTTTGAACACCACCGTTGCAGAGTCCTTCCGCGTATTTGCCGACATTTTGGAAAAGGCAGAAGATTTCAACACCGCCCTGCAGGAGCTTATCGGACAGACCATGCGCCGCCACGGCAGAATTATCTTCTCCGGCAACGGCTACTCCTCCGACTGGGTTGAAGAAGCCGCCAACCGCGGTCTCAGCAACTATCCCTCCTCCGCAGAGGCCATCCCCCACGCCCTTGACAAGAAGAATGTTGAGCTGCTGGAGCGCCACGGCGTTCTCAGCCGCACCGAGGTTGCCGCCGTTGTTGAAATTTTGCTTGAAAACTACTGCAAGCAGATTAACATAGAAGCCGCCGTTATGAGCGAGATGGTGCGCCGTGATATTCTCCCTGCCGTTATTGACTATGCAGGCATGATTGCCAAGACTATCAGCCTCAAGGATAGCATCAGCGGCTACCACAAGTTCTCCCACCGCACCGAAAGCGAGCTGCTGGACAAGGTCTCCTCTCTTTGCGACACTCTTTATGACCGCTGCGAAAAGCTGGATGGCGCAAGAGAAAAGACCGCTTCCATTGAGGATATGGCTCGACGCGCCCTTAGCTACAGAGAGAGTGTTCTTCCTGCCATGAGCCTGGTGCGCGAAAGCTCCGACGCTTTGGAGACCATAGTAAGCAAGCAGGCATGGCCCTATCCCAGCTACGGCAGCCTTATTTACAGAGTTTGATTTTCCGAGGTTATTTAGTAAATGAACATTCTCATAGGTAATATATTTGCCTTTGCAGGCTGCGGCATCATGGTGCTTGTTGGCCTGATAAAACAGAAAAAGCGCATACTGGCTGTTCAGTGTGTGCAGTTCGTCCTTCAGGGCGCAGCCAACTTCATTTTGGGCGGCATGAGCGGCGTTGTTGCCAACGTTGTAAGCCTGATTCGAAATTTGGCCTGCTTCAAATTCAAAAACACCGTTTGGCTGAAGCTCTTTTTCATAGTCTTGCAGGTGGTGCTCTCCCTTCCCTCTTTGAAGAACGGTTTTATTAACTATCTGCCCCTTTTGGCCGGTGTACTCTTCACATGGTTTCTTGACCTTGAAAACGAAGTGCATCTCAAGATAGTTATTCTCATAACTCAGGTTATGTGGCTTTATTATGACTTCATCCACTATAACTATGTGGCAGTTGCATTTGATAGCTTCACCATGGTTTCCACCACCATTGGTATTTTCCTTATCCTGAGAGACAGAAAGAAGAAAATGATGCAAATTGTTCTTGATTAGTTCATTTTTTCTTCACTATGCCTTCATAATTAATTGCTAGTATAAGGGTGCAGGAAGTAATAGACCAATACTTTCCACCTCCTCTCTTCTTTTTCTTTTCTTTCTAATCAAACAACGGAAAAAGCCTGACATCTCGGTGTCAGGCTTTTTTCACATTTAATTATGTTAACTTATTTTTTAGAGTTCGTCCGCTGTTTCGGCGTCCTCATCGTCGTAGTTATTTTCGTCCACAGCAATATTCTCGCGGTTAAATACACGGTTTGCGTGGCGCTGCTGCTCGATGAGCTCGCTGAGGAGTTCCTTGGTTTGGCGGGGGCGTTTGATATGCTTTATCTCAAACTTTTTCATAGTCTCGTCGGAGGAATGGCAGACTATGGTGCCTATGCCCAAAATGCGCTGGCCTAAGCTGCGCTTGAGGGTAATATCAATAATGCGGTAAAGGCGCACCTCATCCTCGGTGATATTGAGGAAGCCTGTGCGGATATAGAGGCATTTTTCTCCAAGAATATACTTGGTGAAGCTTATGGGGAGTCCCAAAAAAGGTCTTTTTCTATCTTGCCAGAGTATTTCCATTTTTTCTGCTCCTTTCCCTTGATTATATTAAGATTTTAGCATAAAAATGCGATCTTGTCATTGTTTTTCTGCAGCTAAAATAACTTCAACGAGGTTTGTATGCTGGCCGTTGCCCCTTGCGTAGGGTGTGGGGCGCAGACTGGTGAGAACATTTATATTGCCGCCGCGGTCGCATCCATTTTTGTCGGGAGCATACCAGGCCCCTTGGGACATAGCCGTTACGCCTTCCATTATATCTTCTGTCACATAGGCAGAAAGGATGATTTCTCCCCTATCGTTGAAGACTTTCACCATATCTCCCTGAGAAATGCCCCTGCATTCAGCATCCTTGGGATTTATCCATATTCTCCTTGGCTCTATGGCCTCAAGGGAGGGGTTATTATCATGGATGCTGTGGCCGCGGCGCATTGTATGAAAACCAATAAGCTGCAAGGGCCATTTTTCACGAAGAGCATCACTATATCCTTCTATGGGCTCAACATAGCGTGGTATGGCCGGGAAGAAGTCCTTGTAATTATTTATGTAAACCTTATTGGAGAAAATCTCTATCTTGCCGGAGGGGGTATTGAAGGGATGATTTTCTATGTCTGAGCACTCTTTTTCAAAGGCTATAAATCTTTTATTATTCTTATAGCAGAATATGCCGCCCTTGGAAAACTCCTCGTATTCCGGAAGCTCTCTTTCACGGGTGCGGAGATCATCATAGATATATCGAAGCCAGTCTTCCGAGGATTTACCTTGACTGAAAGCTTCTCCGTATCCCAACTTTTCCGCCACTTCACAAAGCCAATCATACTCAAAGCGGCTTTCACCCATGGGCTCCACTATCTTTTTGGCATAGCCCAAAAAATCACCGTACTGCCAGGGCATGGCTATATTATCCTGCTCCAAGGGAGAAACAGCGGGCAGCAAAACATCTGCAAATTTGGCGCTGGCGGTCATGAAAAGGTCGGAGCAAAGAATGAATTCGCATTTTGAGGTATCCTTCAGGATTTCGGCGGTGCGGTTAATATCTCCGTGCTGATTAATAAGGCAGTTGCCGCCCAAATTTATAATCATCTTTACATCGCTGGGGAGCTTATCTCCCCCTTCAACTCCGTCCAGCGAGGTCATCTCATGACCGTTTACCACGGCCTGAGTCCAAGTATAGGCTGCAATGGACATGGAGAAGGGATTTTCAACTTTGGGGAAAGTTGGGTTTTCATGACTTCTGACAAAGGCGTTTCCGCAGGACCAGCCACCCCATACACCCACATTTCCCGTCATGCAGGCAAGGAGTATGCCTCCGCGGACACCCTGCTCACCGTAGGAATGGCGCTGAGCGCCCAAGCCCTGAATAAGGGCAGCAGGCTTTGCCGTGGCATAGCGGCGGGCAAGGGAGATTATAGTCTCGGCGCTGACACCGCAAATTTCCGCAGCCCACCGGGGAGTTTTTGGGCAGGCGTCATTTTCTCCGAGGAGATAGCTAAGATAGCTTTCCGAGCCATCTATGCCCTCAGGCATATGCTCAGAATCAAAACCTATGCAGCATTTATCAAGGAACTTTTGATTATGTAAACCTTCCGTGTAGATGACATATGCCATGGCATCCAGCATGGCGGCATCGGTGGCGGGGCGGATGGGAATCCATTCCGCTCCCAGTTTTTCCACGGTGGGACTGCGGCGAGGATCCACCACAACTATGGGTATTCCCTTATCCCTTGCCTTTTGGAGATAATCCATGGTGGCGCAGTCAAAGCGGCTATCGGCGGGATTATGACCCCAAAGGATGATGAGCTTGCTCTCCAGCCAGCTTTCAAGGCTGTTGCCGCTATAAGGAGTCCCCATCATAAGTTCTGTGGCCTTAGTCATGCAGGCGGAGGAATAGGAGTTATAGCGTCCCAAATAACCTCCATCCAATGCCAAAAGCCTTCTCGCAAGACCGGGGCCGTTTATTACACCGCACATTCCTGTGGCGTAGTTCACATATCGTGAGCCGACGCCGTAAGCATCTCTTATACGCACCCACTCTTTTGCGATAATGTCTATGGCCTCCTGCCACGAGGCGCGGCGAAAGCGGCCTTCTCCGCGCTCACCAACGCGAATCATGGGGTATAAAATTCTGTCGCTGCCTAAAAAAGTTTCATGGCATTTAAGCCCCTTGGGGCAGGCGGCGAGATTAATAAGCGCTCTTTCCTCGGCGCTTTGGGTGGACATTTTTACTATTTTTCCGTGACGGACATGGGCGCGCAGAAGGCAGCGGCCTCCGCAGTTATTAAGCCCCGTAGTTTCTATTATCTTTTCTTCGGCCATTCTTTTCACCACGCAATAAGCTCTTTTTCTTGAATATATCATAACTTATCCATCAAGAAAACAGAAGAAAACAAATTTCCTCATAATTCCTCCCAAGCCTTGCCTATTTATATATAAAGTGTTAAAATAATCCAAACTATGCTCTTTTTTGGAGGAACAGGTGTGAAAAGATTTTTCTGCGTTTTGCTGACGCTTATTATTTTGCTCGGCTGCTCAAGTATTGCCATGGCATCTGTGGTCTCGGACACAGACCTTGTCCATGTGGATTATCCCAGCACTGATTCAGACATTCCCGTATTAATAGCCCCCGCCCCCGAACTCACCGACTATGAGAGCAACGATAACAGCTGGGATGCCCTTATGGAAGAGTTCATGACCGCCAACAGGATAAACCCCGACACGGTCACCTTCGGCTACTACAACACTGTTACCGGCGAGGAGCATTATTTCAACGGCGATAAGCGCATGACCGCCGCCAGCGTTAACAAAATGCCCCTGAATATGTACTACGCCGAAAAGCTCTATAACGGCGAAATAACTTGGGAGACAAAATTTAACGGCGTTGCCTATAAGCTGGGTCAGGAATACAGCATCCGTTATTCCAACAATGACTATACCAACGCTCTTATAGCTGCCATAGGAAGATATCCCGACTACCGCAAGGCAATTTTGCCCTATATCGGCCTTGAAGAGGCGGACGTTGAGTATGCCTATCTCACCGTTAACCAGTTCACCGCAGAGCAGATAATGTATTGCCTGAAGCTTCTCCACTCCGACCCCGAGCGCTATCCCGGCGTTATCGATAATATGCTCCTTGCCACCCCCGGCGAGTATTTCGAGCAGCAGGTTACGGACTATGAAATTGCCCAAAAGTATGGCTGGTATAACGAAGAAGGCCATAACTACATAAACTGCGTGGGTATTGTTGAAACTGAAGAGCCCATACTTCTCGCCGTTTTCTCCGATAACTGCGGCATGGGCAAATATCTCCTCGGAGAATACTGCGCCCTCATGGTTAAGTACACCGAAGAGAGCATAGCCTTCCGCAAGGCAGAGGCTGAAAAGAAGGCCGAGGAAGAGGCCGCAGCAGCGGAAACTCCCGCTCCCGAAGTTAGCGAAGAGCCCCAGCCCACTCCCGACGCCATCATCCCTCCCGAGGACATCGAAGAGCAGCCCAAAGAGCGCAGTTCCGAAGAGGAAAACACCATACGCACAGTTGGCTGCATAATTGCCTGCGCCATACTGGCCGGCGCAATCGGTCTTATTTTCAGAAAGAAGAATGCACCCGCTGATAGCGATGCTCGCCCCGGAGCTTTGAGAACTATTGCCTTCCTCCTTCTCAGCCTCGCAGCCATTGCCGCAATTATTGCCACTATCGTGGTATGCTCCCGCGGACTTGAGGCAAGACCTCACATTATGGACGAAGGCGAAGACCCCGCCATTGTTGCAGAAGAATTCCTCGCTCTTGCCCTTGAAGGCAAGGGAGCTGAGGCGGAAGAGCTTCTACTTGGCAACAGCACTCTCGGACTTGGCGCAAAGCCCGAAGATACCATAGGCGCCATGATGTATGACGCCCTTTTGGATAGCTTCAGCTATGAGCTCAGCGGCCCTTGCCAAGAGGACAGCATAGACGCAAGCCAAGTTTTCACCGTCACCTATCTCGACCTTACCGCTATCACCTCCCAGCAGAAGGAAGCCACCACCGCCCGCCTTGAAGAGTATGTTAACGAAGCAGATAAGCTTCAGGATGTATTCGCCGAGGATGGCGGCTATCTCCCCGAGCTGGCTATGGCAGCACTGGAAGAAGTCACCGAAGAGCTTCTTGCCCGCGCTGAGGACTACTATGTTCAGACAGAGCTTGAACTGCACCTGCGTTACAGCAACGGAGAATGGAAGGTTATAGCCGACGGAGATCTTTTCACCATTCTTTCCGGAAACACTTCCCATTGAGAAAGGCGCCCACATGACAAAAATAAATAAATTTATAGCCGCAATTGCTGCGGTATGCTGCCTCGCAGCATCGGCTGCCATGCTCAGTTGGTTTCTCCGCTCCACCGGAAGCGACATAGTGGCCGACTCCGAAAGCCCCTCCGCCTCCATTATGAGCGCCTTTGAGGTTTTCGTTAACAACTCCTCCGCCGATGCTCTTGCAGATATAACCCCCATCAAAAAAGTATACAGAATTCCCGAGGATACCCTTGTGGCTCCCGAGCCCGACCAGAGCCGCTTTGGCACCGCCTCCTCCCCCGCCGAGCTTGAAAGCGTAATTGATGACGCCTTTATTCTCCTTGAGGGCGAGGACACTGTGTTCAACAGCGACATAGAACTTATGCCCGGAAGCAAGGTAAATTATTATTTGGATGACAGC
>JAFYUG010000054.1 GCA_017558545.1 Oscillospiraceae bacterium
CGATATGCTCAAGAGCATCCACGCCATTGAAGTTGAGGATGGCAAAGTTCCCGACATGAAGGAAACCGCTCTTGACTGGGCCGATTTCGTTTCTGCCCACATCCCCGAGGAGCAGGGCAAGAAGCTGCGCGCCCTCATCGAGGCCGTTCCCAAGCAGAACACCATGATGCACGGCGATTACCACACCAACAATATCATGGTTCAGAACGGCGAGCCTCTGCTCATCGACATGGACACCCTCTGCATGGGTCACCCCGTTTTCGAACTGGGCTCCATGTTCAATGCCTTCGTTGGCTACAGCGAGCTTGACCACCAGAACATGATGGACTTCTTCGGTTATAGCTTCGAAACCGCAGGTAAGTTCTGGGATATGGCTCTGAAGATGTATCTTGGCACCGAGGACGAGGCTCGCTGCAAGGCCGTAGCCGAAAAGGCCATGGTCATCGGCTACACCCGTATGCTCCGCCGCGCCATCCGCCGTCCCCACGAGGCAGAAAGCCCCGCAAAGATTGCAAGATGCAAGGAAGTTCTCGCCGACCTTCTCAGCCGCGTTGATAGCCTCACCTTCTGATTTCTCCCTAATATTCATCAAATGGGTCAAGCAAGAGCTTGGCCCATTTTTATCTTTATGTTTGATATTTTTGTTGCAATCTGGTAATATGTGAGAAACAAAGAAAAAGCGGAGGCAAAGATATGAACTTTCTTGAAGAGCGCATAGTTAAAGACGGCTTTGTCCGTCCCGGCAATATTTTGAAGGTTGATTCCTTCCTCAACCATCAGATAGACGTTTCTCTTATGGAGGAGATGGGGCGGGAGTTTCGCCGCCGCTTTGAGGGCAAGGGCATAAACAAGGTGCTGACCATTGAGTCCAGCGGCATTGCCATTGCCTGCTTCGCCGCCAGAGAGTTTGGCGTTCCCCTTGTTTTTGCCAAGAAAAGCAAATCTCTCAACATCGATGCGGACACCTACACCGCCGAGGTTGAGAGCTTCACCCATAAAAATACCAACACCGTGATAGTATCCAAAAAGTTCCTCTCCCCCGAGGACAAGGTGCTCATCATCGATGACTTTCTTGCCAACGGCTGCGCTCTCAAAGGCCTTATTTCCATCGTTGAGGCCGCCGGCGCCAGCGTTGAGGGTATAGGCATAGCCATAGAAAAAGGCCACCAGCAAGGCGGAAAGATGATTAGAGAGATGGGCTATGATCTCTGCTCTCTTGCCATTGTGGAGTCCATGGATGCCGAAAGCGGAGAGATAGTTTTCAGAGAGTAAAAGGCTTTATTTTTTCAATCCCTCAGTCACCTTCGGTGACAGCTCCCTTTGCACAAGGGAGCCTTTAAATATGAAAAACCACATTTCCGAGGAAGTGTGGTTTTCTTTTATTACATGAGGGGATTTGCAATGCCGTTGGGGTCTATGGCCTCTTTTATTCTTCTCAGCCACAGATGGCAGTTGCTGTAAAGAGGTCCGAGAGCTTCCATATTGGCATTGAGGCTGCCGGTGGTCTCCGCATGGAATTTATTTTCAAGGTCATTATTGCGGGAGCGTATACGCAGCTCGCCTATGCCCTTGCCTGCGGCGGGATTAGTTCTGTCCCAGTTTACCAAAAGCTCGATATGGGCAAAGTGGCCATATTCCATGGGTATAATCTGATAGTTTTCGGGAGCATCGAAAATCTTGCCGGTATCGGTGAAATCATGGATGAAGTCCCCAATGCTGCGGCCAATTTCGCACATATGGGTAACGGAGTCGGAGCCAAGCTTAATGGGCATCCAGCCGCCGCCAAGGCGGAGAACGCTCTGAAGTCTGCTGACTATCATAAAGAAGTCCATATGCTCATCCCACCATTTTTCAATTTCTCTGGGGATGCGCTTGCCGCCGGTTTCCTCCATAATCTCGAAGAGGATTTTCTCCTCATAGGCCATTTCCTTCTCGCTTTGGGTTGCAAGATGGACAACAAGGGGCATGCTGAGAGCTTCCTTATAGCCGCCGTTCCACTTCTCATGGAACTCATTGGCGGAGTTTGTCATCATCAGCGTTGCGGGAAGGTAGAAATACTTAAGCACCGTTGCGCCAATTTCCGCCTCGCCAATTTTCAGCATGGCATCGCGGACATGGTAGATATGCTCAAAATTGAACACATAAACCTTGGAGCAGGGGCTAATCATGCGTACATAGTGGTTGGGGCTGATGCCGCCGCTTTCAATCTCGCTGGGGCCGTTGCAGGGGGTGAGGCCTATGGCTATGCGGGTGATTATACCCAGCTGGCCATGGTTGCCGAAATAGCCCTTCATAAGGCCGCGGAGACCGGGTCCGGGGCCATCGGGGCAGAACCAGCCGGAATCTGTGGCAAGAGAGCCGGTGCGGACAATTTCGCCATCGGGCATGACCATTTCAACGCCAAGGAGATAGCGGTTGGAGCGGGAGGCATTATGCTGGTTATGATGGTCGCCGGAGGAAGAGGTGAAGTTTGCAAGAACGCTGCCGCCGGGGCCAACGGCTGCGGCGGTGTAGCTGAGGCCTCTTTTGCGAAGCTCGGGGTAAAGCTGAACATGGCGCACACCGGGCTCAATGATGGCATAGCGGTCAAGCCCATTTATCTCCACTATCTTATTCATGCGGCTGAGCTGAATGAGCACAGTTCCTGCGCGGTTGGCAAAGGACTCGGCGCTGACGCCGGACACAAGGGGAACAAAGCAGATGCCGTTTTCGTTGCAGATGCGAAGCACCTTCTGCACTTCCTCGGTGGAGCCGGGGATGATTATGGCATCGGCAGTATGGTAAAAGAAGGGCACTTCGGGAGTTTTTACGCGGTTGCCGGAGAGCACAAATTCATCTTCGCTTATCCATCTTTTGCCTACAACGGCTTCAAGAGCTTCATAAACTTCTCTTTTCAGGCTCATATGGCACCTCCTTCCTCAATATAACGGGCAAGGAGCACGCTTATATCCTCCATGGGCATAGCATCGGAGAGGGCGTCAAGGCAGAAGGGGCAGGCGCTGACGATTTTTTCAGCACCCATGGCCTTGGCCTCGCGGATGCGCTCTTCGGCTGTGCAGGCGCTCATATCGCCATCGGTTTCGCGGCTATGATAGGCGCAGCAAAGGGCATCTTCCTTATTTCTGGGCATTTCCACGGTTTCAAGGCCGGGGATGGCCTCAAGAATGGCTCGAGGCTCCGCATAAACGCCATCAAAGCCACGGCGCCACTTTTTCTCGGGAACATGGAGACCATAGGGCTTGATTTCACCTTCCCAAGCCTCCCAAGGCTCAGAAAGACGGCCAAGCATGCAGGGGTCATGGTAAGTTAGCTTCTGCATTTCACCGTCGGTTTTAAGGGTGATTTTGCCCTCTTCAAGGAGCTTTGCGGCCACCTGAGTGATATGCAGCACTTCCGCCTCCATAGCCCCAAAACGGGGATAAATGCCTCTGAAGGAGCCGAAGCATTCAGCGCAGGCGGTGATGATTTTCTTAATACCCTTTTCTTTGAAAAGAGCCATATTGCGGGAGATAAGCTTTTCGGCATCGGCCATAAGACCGCCTCTCCAAAGGGATGCGCCGCAGCAAAATTCCTCTTCTCTGAGAAGACGGAATTTAACGCCGCCTGCCTTCAATATCTTAATAGCGGCAAGGGCAATTTCGGGATGGGTATAGGCGCTGCAGCCCACGAAAAGGACGGTGTCGCTATCCTTATCATCCTCAAAGCCTTCGGGCAGCCAAGCAAAGCGCTTATCATGGCTCTCGCCATAGATATTATGGGTTTCCTCCACTTTTTTGGCCATGCTGAGAAGGCTTTCGGGAGCAGTTCCCTCTTCGGCGCAAACAGTGCGGAGAGTATGTATAGTTTCCAATACTTCAATATCGCGGACGCTCTTGCAGTTCACATCGCAGGCGCCGCACATGGTGCAGCTCCAAAGAACTTTTTCAAGGCCTTCGCCTATTTTCAGTTTGCCGTTTAAAACTTCCTTGGAGATATTGAGAAGTCCCTGTCCGGAGTAGGCATCGAAGCGGTGGTACCGATGGATGGGGCAAATTTCCGCAAAGTCCCAGCCGTGCATTTTAGGAGGCAGAATCCACTTGCACTGGCCGCAATGATTGCAGGAATCCATGGAATATTCATATTTTTTCAGCTTATCCATTGCGCACCTCCTCAAAGCAAAGCTTGCCGGGATTGAGTATGCCGTCGGGATCGAAAATAGCCTTCATTTTGCGAAGAAGAGCAGTTTCCTGAGAGTTTTCATCGTATACGAGCCCCGAAAGCTCACCATAGGGTCTATCGAAAAATGCTTTCTCGGCAAAAAGGGCTTTTTCGGCCTCGGCCTTTACGGCGGATACATCCTCATCCTTGCCGTGGAAAAGCTCAAACTCCACTCTGTATGCTCTGCCCTGCACCTGAGGCTGGATGACTACGCCGAGATTTGCGCTATCATAAGCTTCAAGAGCGCTGAGGCCGCATTTAACACATCCTTCTGCCTTGCTGGGAGGAGCGAGGAAAAGCACTTCGTCTATGCCGCCGCGGCGCAGTTTCCAGTAAGTTTCTCTCTCGTCACATTTGCCAAGCATAGCTTCGATTTTTTCTGCCATTTCACTGCCGCAGGCAGGAGCACCGGCAAAGCTGAGACCCAGTTCCTTGCAGCAATCTTCAAAATAGCCGCCATAGATTTCAACGCGCTCTTCAGGGTAACGCTCAAAGCCGCATACCTTGCAGATAAGTGTCCAGGGGGCGCTGTTTTCAGCGGCGGAAAGCTCCTCCTGACCTCCATCGGTGAAGGCGGCGGCAAGGGCGACATTATTGAGAATAATGCATTCATCGGGAATGCGCTTGAACAAAAGCTTGTTGGCAAGAGCCATAAGAGCGCCCAAATCCCCGCTCTCCACATAGTAGCTGCGGCTGAGAGTGGGGGCAAGCTCGGCCTTCATGGTTGCCCATGTGACAAAGCCCATGGTGCCCTCAGCGCCCATTAGGAAGCGGAGATAGTCGATAGTTCCGGGGCCCCAGGGAGAAACCTTGTCGGCCTTGGTCTCCTCGGCAGGGCCGGGGCCTGCGGCGGAGCCGGAGCGGAGATCCTCGCCGGTGCCATAGACAACTTCAACGTTGAGGAGGGGATCAGTATAGTCAAACTGATACTTGGGAACGGTTACGGCCTCTCTCTCCAAAGCGGAGGCCACAACGCTCTTGCTGC
>JAFYUG010000055.1 GCA_017558545.1 Oscillospiraceae bacterium
CGAATGTAGGGGCGCTCCTGTGTTCGCCCGCGGACGAGCGATCCTTTCCACTCAGATAGGTGCGCCTTTTAAGACCGCCATTGGCGGACACGGATACCTTCTCCGGGCGACAAAAAATTTTTATATGGCCGCAAAGCCTTGCACCCCAATACTTAGATGTATTTATCCTGTTTCGGACACAAAATATTGTGAATTACCCCCTTGCTTTCCTACATAATATAGTGTATAATCATGTTCCGACGCGTATATTACACACTATATATAGATATCTTTTGAGATAAGGGGTACAAGATGAAGATAATCAAGCGAAACGGCAGCGAAGAAACCTTCGACAGAGAGAAGATAAAGAACGCCATGCGCAAAGCTGTTGTCTCCGAGGGCGACAAACCGGAGCTCAGCGAGCGCCAGATAGACTATATTTCCCTCGTTATTGAGGACCATTGCGAAGAAGTTGGCCGCGCCCTCTCCGTTGAAGAAATTCAGGAGCTGGTTGAGAGCCACATCATCATGCAGGGTGCACCCGAGACCGCAAAGCGTTACATCCGTTACCGCTTCACCCGCAACCTGGCTCGCCACGCCAACACCACCGACAACCAGATTCTCAGCCTCATCGAGTGCAACAACGAAGAGGCCAAGCAGGAGAACGCCAACAAGAACCCCATCATCAACTCCACCCAGCGCGACTATATGGCCGGCGAAGTCAGCAAGGACCTCACCCGCCGCATTCTGCTGCCCCAGGAGATAGTTGAGGCTCACGACGAAGGTATTATCCATTTCCACGACGCCGACTACTATGCCCAGCATATGCACAACTGCGACCTCGTCAACCTTGAGGACATGCTGCAGAACGGCACCGTTATCACCGGCACTCTCATAGAGAAGCCCCATAGCTTCTCCACCGCCTGCAACATTGCAACCCAGATTATTGCTCAGGTTGCTTCCAACCAGTATGGCGGACAGAGCATCTCCCTTGCCCACCTTGCTCCCTTTGTTGACGTCAGCCGAAAGAAAATTCGCAAGACCGTTGAGGAAGAGATGAAGGCCATCGGCGTTGAGCTGGATGAAGAGCAGCTCACCTCCCTCACCGAAAAGCGTCTGCGCGACGAGATCAACAAGGGCGTTCAGACCATTCAGTATCAGGTTGTAACCCTCCTGACCACCAACGGACAGGCTCCCTTCATCACCGTTTTCATGTATCTTGGCGAAGCTAAGAACGAGCAGGAGAAGAAAGACCTTGCCCTCATCATCGAGGAGACCCTTCTCCAGCGCTATCAGGGCGTTAAGAACGAAAGCGGCGTTTGGGTAACTCCCGCATTCCCCAAGCTCATCTACGTTCTGGAAGAGCAGAACATCACCCCCGACTCCCCCTACTGGTACCTCACCGAGCTTTCCGCCAAGTGCACCGCAAAGCGCATGGTTCCCGACTATATCAGCGAGAAGATGATGCTGAAGCTTAAGGTTGACAAAAATGGTGACGGCCACTGCTACACCTGCATGGGCTGCCGCAGCTTCCTTACCCCCTATGTGGACGAGAACGGCCAGCCCAAGTACTACGGCCGCTTCAATCAGGGCGTTGTCACCC
>JAFYUG010000056.1 GCA_017558545.1 Oscillospiraceae bacterium
CCGTCCTTGGCGCGAACCTTCCTGGTCTCAACCTCGCGGTTCCAGATAATATCGTCGCACTGGACGTGAACGCGCCAGCGGCCGTGGTTAGACATGCAAAGGAGGGGATACTTCTTGGCTCTCTCGGAGGAAAGACGCTCATCATGGGTCTCGCTCTTCTCTATCCAGTGGGGGACGGGAGGCCGTTCGGGGTCGTCGGGCATAAAGGTCTCGATGTCCTTGCTGGAATACTCAAGAAGGCCGGTGGGGGTGGTGAGCTTGTTGTTTTCGGGGTCAGCCCAGAAGTTATAAAGACCGGCGGGTTTTTCCTGTGCGTTGGGGTCGCAGGGAATAACGAAAACCTTGCGCTTTCTGAATTCATCCCAGCTCATGGTGTCCTCGCAGCCGGTGGCCTTGTAGAAGAAGCGCACGCGCTCTGCCTCGGTAAGACGGCCTGTGTAGGCGTCCACATACTCCTGACCCAACTTTTCGCAGACCTTAACGCAAACGTCAAAGTCGCTGAGGCTTTCGCCTATGGGCTCAATGGAGGGCTCTTCCAGATAGATGCTCTGGAAAATACCGCTGGAGTAATCATTGCCTATGTCGGCCAGCTCATGCTTGGTGGCAACGGGCAGGATGAGGTCGGCGAAGTAGCAATCGTTCTCAAGCCAGGGATGCTGGATGACGAAGGTTTCAATGCTGGGGTCTCTGTAGGCATCTATGAACATATTGCCGTGGTTCCAGCAGGTAACGTTGCAGGGGGCGGTGGACCAAAGCATGTGAACTCTGGACTGGCCGGGACGGGGGTAAACTATTTTCTCAAACTGATAGATATTGGTGGGCTGGCGGAAGTTGTTCTTGTCCGGTACCTGGCTGGAGGAGAACATATGCATTCCGTACCACTCGGCGTGGCCGTCCACGATGGCCTTCTGCACGAGGCAGCGGGGGATAAACTGGGTGGGAGCGGGGAACTGCTTGAAAAGGTCAACAAGCTCGGGAGCTCTCTCCTTCTGCTCGGGGGAGAGGACGAAGCGCTTCATGTTGACGGTGTCGGGCAGGTCGCCCTTGATGGGGCGCAGAGCGTCGCAAATATGGGGCATGGGAACGCTCTTCACGGGGGTGAAGGGAACGGGGAAGTCTTTTGCCCACATGTTCCATTCAATCATCTTGGTCTGATGAACACCGGGGCGGCCAAGACCCTGCATACCCAGCAGCATAATCTCAAGACGGGCGGGCTCGCTGGCATAGGGGCCGCGGATATAGCTGCCGCCGTTGCCGTGGCAGATGCTGGTGGTGTTCTTTGCCCAGTGGCGGGCAAGAGCCTTGATGGTCCAGGGCTTCACGCCGCATTTCTCGCTTGCCCATTTGGGAGTCTTGGGAATGCCGTCCTCCTCGCCCATAACGTAGGCCACGAACTTATCGAAGCCATAGGTGTGGGAGGCGATGTATTCCTTGTCGTAGGTCTCCTCGGTGAGCCAGGTGTAGGCAATGGCCAGCTGCATGGCGGCATCGGTGTTGGGGAGTATGGGAATCCACTTGTCCGCATGGACAGCGGCGCCATAGTTAAGGTCGGGGCAGATGTAAATCTGCTTTATGCCAAGCTCGGTGAACCAGAAACAAAGGCGGGAGGGCAGGTGCATACCGAAGCCCAGAGGGGTAACCTCGGGGTCGCAGCCCCAGAAAAGAAGACTGTCGGAATTCTTGGCCATGTCGGGGATGAGGTTGGCGGTGGGAGCCATTTCGCCAACGGGCTCGCAGCCCCAAACGTGCTTAGCACCCCAATACCAGCCTTCCCAGGAGTCCATGTTGCGCATCTGCAGGGTGTAGCCGCCCAAAAGGGAGAGCATACGGTTGGGGCAGCCGTGGCTGGGGGAGACGTTCTTGCCTTCGCCGTGCATATCGCTTTCGCAGAGAACGGCCTCGGGGCCATAGGTGCGCTTCATGCGCAGCAGCTCGTCTGCGCAAATCTGGGCAGCCTCGTCCCAGGAAATGCGGACATAGCCGCTCTTGCCGCGGTTTTGGGGATTGCGCTCACCCTTGGGGTCCCAGTCAACGCGCTTGAGGGGATACTTAACGCGGTTGGGGGAGTAAACGCGGGACTTGTAGCCAAGACCGAAATGGGTGGTGGGGATGCGCTCGGGAGGCGTAAAGGTAGAGCCTCGTGCTTCCATAGTCCAGGGGTTGCAGTTGGCTTTTGTATATTCGGTGTCATAGTGGTAGGGACGGATGCGGGTCATTTTACCCTCGTTGGAGTCCACCACGCAAAGGCCGCCGCTTTCAGGGCCCATAAGGCTGAAGCTGACAACGCTCTGATGTTCAGGCTTAAATTTGTTACTCAAGTTAGGATTCCTCCTTCTTTACCTGCCTTGGACGTTATATAATCCATCTTTATGACTATTATAACATCTTTTTATATATAAGGCAAAGGAATTTGCATTTCCTCATTATAGAATTTACTTTTCAATAATTAGAGAAACACCAATCTATTTTATATTATAAATGTTTTTGCGGAAAAAGGAAAACAAAACCCACCTTTTTGCATAACAAAAAAGTGGGTTTGAATTTGTGTAATATGATAAAAATACCTCACAAGGGGGCTGCAGAGAAAAGTCGGCTGTTTATTTTCCGGTGCTGCCGAAGCCGCCTGCACCGCGCTCAGTTTCGGGAAGAGTGTCGCACTCTTCGAAGCTGACGGCAAGATAGGGCATGATAACAAGCTGAGCAATTCTCTCGCCGTGGCTGACAACTCTCTCGCTCTCGCTATCATTGTGGAGGGCAATAATATATTCGCCTCTATAATCGCTGTCGCATACGCCAACGCAGTTGGCAGGGCGCAGACCCTCCTTGGTGGCAAGGCCGCTGCGGGCAAAAATAGCGCCGAAATATCCCTCGGGAACGGACATGGCAAGACCGGTGCCTATCTTTGCGGTGGCATGGGGAGCAATGGTAACATCCCCCTCGGGCAGGCAGGCGTAAAGGTCATAGCCTGCGGCATACTTAGAGCCTGAAGTGGGAACGGTGGCTTCCTCGCGAAGCTTTTTTATTTTTATAAACATGGCATTTGCCTCCTGATGCTTGGTCGATTCGTAGGGCGCGACGACCCCGGCGCGCCTTACACACAATATACCTCATCCCCGGAATAATTTCAAGTTTCTAAAAATAATTATTGACAAACGATAATTTGCGCGTATAATAAAATTAAGAATTATCGAAAAACAATAATTTGGAGGCGGCTTGAATGAATACAAAGAAGTTTTATATTTCTCTGGCTGTTTTTGGCCTTCTGTGCGCTGTGAGTGCAGCCCTGCCCGGAACATATTCCGGAATATTTGCTCTTATAAGCGCCTTTCCCTTTTCTCTTATTGCCCTTGGCCTTCGCGCTTTGAGCCTTAGCGGAAATGGTGGAAATATCCTCGCAATTATACTTTATATAATCGTGTGCCTTCTCCCCGGTGGAGTGCTTTTGTATCTCAGAAGAAAGGCGCTGAAAAAAGAGGATATATTGATTGGCGTTTTCACCGCAATGATGTTTGCGGCAATTTACTATATGATTAATCCCGCCCTTCTCTCCCGTAACTACGGCAGCGAGTTTTACCCTCTGCTTAAGTCGGCGCTTGGTGGCTGCTGCTGGTGCATTGCGGTGTGCTGGGTGGTTTTCAAATTGGTTGGAAAGCTGCGCTCGGCAGATAAAAGCGGCGTGCAGCGACTTTTCAAGATTTGTCTTGGAGTTCTGGCCTTTTTCTTCGCGGCGTTGGCCTTTGGCGGAGCTGCCGGGGAGATTTCCGGCGGCTGGGAAAATCTCAAGGCTGCAAACACCGCTCTCAGCGAAAGAGAATTGCTGCCAACTCTCATATTCTGCTCGGTGAAAGCAATTATCAATGCCTTGCCCTATGCCTTGGATGCAATCGTGGCCGTTAAGGGCATGGAGCTCATTAGCGCCATGGAGGCAGATACATATAGCTCTATTGCTGTGGAAAAGGCCGAGGCCATATCCGTGTTCAGTATTCTCAGCCTCAAGGTAACTTTGCTTGCTGTGCTTATATTTAATATTTTGCAGATTATATTTATCAAAAAGCTCCTTGTTGTGGATGTGGAGCTGGTGCTGCCTCTTTTGAGCATAGCTTTTATGCTGGCAAGTGTGCTGCTCAGCCGTCTTGTACGGGAAAATAAAGAGCTCAAAGATGATAACGATATGTTTATTTGAGGTGAGCTTATGGCAATCAGAGTGCATCTTGACCATATCCTGAAGGAACGGGGTATGACCAGTAAGGAGCTATGTGCCAAGGTTGGAATAACCGAGGCCAACCTGAGTATACTCCGAAGCGGCAAGGCAAAGGGTGTCCGCTTCGGCACGGTTAATCGCATTTGCTATTATCTGCAATGCGATGTGGGTGATATTTTGAAGTTTGACGGAGAATTGGAGGATGGCGATGAAGAATAAATTAATAGCTTGCTTTTTGATGGCTGCTCTTGCTATAGGCCTCTGCGGCTGCCGGTTGGCTCTTCCGGAGGGTGAGGGGACTCAGAGGGATAGACTTATAGGCTGCTTTATAACAACGGAGCATCTTGATCTTTTCGATTTCGAGGCCTATTTCAACGATAATGCCCATAAGCTCGTAAGCGGTGAGACCATGCTTGGCGCAAACGATGCTGAAAAATACCGCGGCAGACTTTATGCAGAGAAGTATGAGGAAAAGTACACCGACTCCGAGGGAGTGAGCCATACCACGTATAATTACCGCTTCCCCGATTTGGAAGGCATAGCATATTTTGCTCCTACCATCTATGAGAGCGACGGCGGCAGCTATGTTACTTTCCAAAGCGGCGAGGGCTTAAGCGACTTAAAAAATCATTTAATAAGCCACAATGATGATACATATTTCACTGAATTGAGCGCAACGGTGTATGCACCTGTTGACGCCGAGGAGGAGTTCACGGAAAAAGAAATATGCTTTTACATGAACCCTGTTTATCAGGCTGCTGACGGCAGTGTGTATCTTGTTGGTGGTAACGGCACTGCTATGAACTCTGTGTCCGCAGGCATAATCATGACCACTACCCTCAGCGAGGAGTATAAAACCACTGTTAACGGCGAGGAAAAAACGGGAGGCGGCAGCGTGGAAATAAGCTTTGCCACGGCCTATGTTCCCGTGTTGCTGCGTGTGATAGAAATGGACGGCAAGGGCAATGTTTTGAATTTCGCTGCAATTGCAGCCGATGAGCTTCCTGAAAGTTATGAGCCCAACAAGGATGCAAGCTATATAATTACCGAAAGCGTCAGTTATGATGCTGCCGGAGAAGAAGTAGTGCAGCGCAGTATTATTGAACCGGGAAATGGAAAAGATGATTTGTATATTCTTGTTGAGTGCGAGAACGGATATCTTGTGGAGGATTACTGCGAGGTAATGTGGGAGTAATAAAGCCTTCTCCTTGAGGAGAAGGTGCCCCGAAGGGGCGGATGAGGTGTTGATGCAAGCGGGAATACACCTCATCAGTCTCGCTTTGCTCGACAGCTGTCTCGCCGCGGCGACACTTCGTTACCTCAAGGAGAAGTATTTAAATAGGAAATCCAACTTGACACCTTTTCCCCTAAATGATAATATAATGCTGTTGTGAATATCCATAGGCAATGAAAGGGAAAAGTAATTTTTCTTGCCTGCCCCAGAGAGACGCCGCCATGGGCTGGAAGCGGTGTTGGCAAAGGTGAAAAACGAAAATGCGCCCCGGAGCCTTCGGAGGAGGAAATGCCTCCGCGTGACCCTCGCGTTAAGAGGGAATGTTTGTTGAACCTTCGTTTCGACAAGCGGAGTAACAAGCGGGAGTGGAACCGCGCGAAAATGCTTTTTATCGCGCCTCTCATGGTCATCTTAGCCATGAGAGGCGTTTTTTTCGCATTTCTCCCGCGCTCGGAAAGGACATTATGTTTTCAGAACTGAAAGAACTCATTGAAGCTTATAAGGCAAGAGACCCCGCCGCCCGAAGCAGCATGGAAATACTGCTGCTCTATCCCGGCATCAAGGCCGTACGCGCCCATAGAAGAGCCAATTGGTGCTATAAGCATGGCCACTTTTTCCTTGCCCGACTTATAAGCCAGCGCTCCCGCCGCCGCACGGGCATAGAAATCCACCCCGGTGCAACAATAGGCAAGCGCCTTGTTATTGACCACGGAATGGGCATAGTAATAGGTGAGACCGCGGAAATAGGCGACGATTGCCTTATCTACCACGGCGTCACCCTTGGCGGTACCGGTAAGGATAGCGGCAAGCGCCATCCCACCATAGGCAACAATGTGCTTATAGGCAACGGAGCCAAAATCCTTGGACCTTTCAAGGTTGGGGATAATAGCCGAATTGCGGCCAACAGCGTTGTTTTGACGGAGATACCCCCTGATTCCACCGCCGTTGGTGTTCCCGCCAGAATAGTGAAAAAAGGCGGCATAAAGGTGAACTACGTTTCCGAGGTGGACGTTGTTTCCGTAACCGACCCTATCGCCGCCGAGCTTGCAGCTCTGAGAGCAAGAATAGAGCAGCTTGAGGGAAATTAATAATAAGTCTTTTAGCCTCCCCTATTCGAGGGGAGGTGGCATTTGCGAAGCAAATGACGGAGGGGTTTCTACGACGAACGTGGCGCTCAAATTATTATCGAAACCCCTCAGTCAGCTATCGCTGACAGCTCCCCTCAGATAGGGGAGCCCTATACTGCAGTAAATTAAAATCGTACATTTTTCAAAGGAGAAAATATAAATGATAATCTATAATTCCGCCACCAGACAGCGCGAGGAATTCGTTCCCAATAATCCCGACATCGTCAAGATGTATACCTGCGGCCCCACCGTTTACCACTTTGCCCACATCGGAAACCTCCGCAGCTATATCATGGAGGATATTCTTGAAAAGTATCTCCGCTTTGCAGGCTACAATGTAAAGCGCGTTATGAATATAACCGACGTTGGCCACCTCACCTCCGATGCCGACGAGGGCGAGGACAAGATGCTCAAGGGCGCACGCCGCGAGAACAAGACCGTTATGGACATCGCCCGCTTCTACACCGAGGCTTTCTTCTCCGATTGCCGGAAGCTGAACATCAAGCGCCCCGATGTTGTTGAGCCTGCCACCGCCTGCATCGATGAGTATATCAAGATCATAGAAAAGCTCATGGATACCGGCTTTGCCTATTTCTCCGGCGGCAACGTTTACTTCGACACCAGCAAGATGGAGAAGTATTATATCTTCAATGACTTCAACGCCGATGACCTTGCCGAAGGCGTTCGCGAAGGCGTTGAGGCCGACAGCAACAAGCGCAACAAAAATGACTTTGTTCTTTGGTTCACCAAGAGCAAGTTTGAAGATCAGGCTCTCAAATGGGACTCCCCCTGGGGCGTTGGTTATCCCGGCTGGCATATTGAGTGCTCCGGCATTTCCATGAAGCATCTGGGCGAAGATCTGGACATCCATTGCGGCGGCATAGATAACGCCTTCCCCCACCACACCAATGAAATTGCCCAGTCTGAGGCCTATTTGGGTCACAAATGGTGCAATTATTGGATGCACGTCCTCCACTTGAACACAAATAGCGGAAAAATGAGTAAAAGTAGCGGTGAGTTCCTCACCGTAAGTCTCCTTGAGGAAAAGGGCTATGATCCCCTGGCTTACCGCCTCTTCTGCCTCCAGAGCCATTACCGCAAGAGCCTTGTTTTCTCTTGGGAAAACCTTGATAACGCCGTTGTCACCTTCAATAAGCTCATTGGCAAAATTGCCGCTCTCAAGCCCGAAAACGGCGAATATGATGCAGCCGCCTTCGATGCTCTCCGCGCCAAATTCTCCGCAGCGCTGGATAATGACCTGAACACCTCTCTTGCCGTCACCGCCATCTATGACGTGCTGAAGGCCAAGACCACCGATACCACCAAGCTTGCCGCCCTTGCCGAGTTTGACAAGGTGCTGAGCCTCAACCTCATCGAAAAGGCCGCTGCCAAGCGCGAGGCCGATGCCAAGGCCAAGGCCGCCGCTGCCAATGTTGCCTTCGCCGTCATCAGCGAGGACGGAGAAGAGGATAAGGCTGTTGAAGAGCTCATTCTTGCCCGCCGCGATGCCAAGAAAGCCAAGAACTTTGCCGAGGCCGACCGCATCCGCGACGAACTGAAGGCCATGGGAATTGAAGTTACTGATATCCCCAACGGCGCAAAGTGGAAGAGAGTATAAAAGCAAATTTAAAGGCCCCCTTGCAAAGGGGGCTGTCAGCGAAGCTGACTGGGGGATTGTATAAGCCATAAAAAAGGAGTCATAGCCATGGTTCTTGCCATAGACATAGGAAATACCAATATAGTTCTCGGAGGCTTTGAAGGGGAGAAAATCGCCTTCCGCACCAGCCTTTCCACAAGCTTGGATAAGGGCGAGGCTGAGTATGCGGTTTTGATAAACAGCCTTTTGGAAATCTACGGCGTGGACTTTGGCGCCATTGAGGGCAGCATTATTTCCTCCGTTGTTCCTCCCATGAACACCGTGATGAAAAATGTTCTCAAGCTCCTTACGGGCAAATGGCCTCTCATAGTTGGCCCCGGAGTTAAAACCGGCCTCAATGTCACCGGCGGGGATGCCCGAAGCCTCGGCGCTGACCTTGTTGTTGGCGCAGTTGCCGCCATCGCCAAGTACCCCAAGCCCATGATTATTATTGATATGGGCACGGCCACAACCTTCTCCGTCATTGACGAAACAGGTGCGTTCAAAGGCGGCGTTATCTACCCCGGAGCGGTGCTGAGTTTCGATGCCCTCTCCCGCAAAACCGCCCAGCTGCCCCGCATAAGCTTTGAGGAACCCAAGCAGGTTATAAACCTCAACACTGCCGAGAGTATGCAGGCAGGTCTTATCTACGGCTCTGCCGCCATGATAGACGGTCTTATTGATATTATCAGCGCGGAAATGGGCTGCACTCCCACCCTTGTTGCCACCGGCGGAGTAAGCGGAGGCATAATCCCCAAGTGCCGACATGAAATAGCCCTCGACAGCGACCTGCTCCTGGACGGCCTTAGAATTATCTACGAGAAAAATCAGAAAAAGAGATAACAGTAAAAAATATCGGGTACAAAACGTAGTTTTGTACCCGATATTTTTTGTGTGCTTTTTGTGCGAAAATATATCAGAAGTCAACTTCGAGATCGTAATAGCAGCACTTGAAGAGCTTTTCCATCTCCTCCTGGCTGGGCTGTCTGGGATTGGAACCGGTGCATGCATCGGCAATGGCATTCTTAGCAATTTCCGGGAGACGGGAAGGAAAACATCTTCAGGCACAAAGCCCTGCTGAGTGGGATAGCTGTCAGCACCGTAGTTTTTAATACACTGAGGAATGTTGAGCCGGTCATTCATCTTTCTGAGATAAGAGATAAGAAGCTGAACCTTTTCGTCGGCGGTGGTGCCGCCAAGTCCCATTTCGTCGGCAATGATACCGTATCGTGCCTTTGCGGTTTCGTCCTTTGCATTAAATGCGATAACCTTGGGCAGATACATAGCATTTGCCGCACCGTGAATTATGTGAGCGCCGTAATCTTCGAAAATGGCGCCTGTCTTATGAGCCATAGAGTGAACTATGCCAAGAAGAGCGTTGGAAAATGCCATACCTGCAAGGCACTGAGCGTTATGCATGGCAGAGCGCTTATCGCTGTCGCCGTTATAGGAGTCTACAAGATCCTTCTGTATCATCTTGATGGCATGAAGCGCGAGAGGATCGGTAAAGTCGCAGTTTGCAGTAGATACATAAGCCTCAACGGCGTGAGTCATGGCATCCATGCCGGTGTGAGCAACCAGCTTCTTAGGCATGGTTTCGGCCAGATCGGGGTCAACAATTGCAATATCGGGAGTAATCTCGAAATCGGCAAGGGGATACTTTATGCCCTTTTCATAATCGGTTATAACAGAAAATGCCGTAACTTCGGTGGCAGTGCCGGAAGTGGAGGGGATGGCCACAAAACGAGCCTTGGTGCGAAGGGTGGGGAGACCAAAAACCTTGCACATATCCTCAAAGGTGGTCTCGGGATATTCGTATTTAATCCACATTGCCTTGGCTGCATCAATGGGGGAGCCGCCGCCCATAGCAACGATCCAGTCGGGCTGGAATTTGGACATAGCCTCAGCTCCGCGCATTACGGTGTTTACGGAAGGATCGGGCTCTATGCCTTCGAAAATTTCAACTTCCATACCGGCTTCCTTCAGATAGCCTACTGCGCGATCAAGAAAACCGAACTTCTTCATGCTTCCGCCGCCAACGCAGACCATAGCTTTGCTGCCTTTAAGCTGACGGAGAATTTCGAGAGTACCTTTGCCGTGATAAATATCTCTGGGAAGGGTAAAACGCGCCATAATTTTTCCTCCTAAATAAATTTTTTAGCATAAAATTAGTAAAAAATTTTCCCTTAACGCGCCTATATTCTATGTCATGTCTGCAGCAATGTATATATGGCAATAACAGTATTTCCTAGTAAAGTTTTCGTAGTATTTGCTAATAGATACAAAGTAAAATTTGTTGCCCATAAATATTTCTGATGGCAATTGAAGTTTTATAGTAAAAAAATCCAATGGAAGAAACAATTTTTCTCCATTGGATTTTTTTGTTAATTGTAATTTTGTTTTGATTTAGTAAGGATTTCTTACTGTTTTGCGATGATGTATATATTTATTTTAATTATATTGTTAAAATCTCTGCAAATGATTAGTAATTTACTACGAAATAAGTCTTCCATATGAGCTTGGGATATTGGCTTATATATCGTATTTTTTTACAAAGGCGGCCACATCGTCGAAATCCCGAACTCTTGCGGCAAGCTCTTCATGGCTCCAATCCCACCATTTAATTCTCAGCATGGCGGCAATGCTCTCTTCGTCATAGCGCCAGCCTATGTGCTGAGCGGGAACTCCGCCCACAATTTCATAGGGTGCAACATCGTGGGTGACAACGGCGCCGGCTGCAATAACCGCTCCGTTCCCAATAGTAACTCCGCCCATGACTATGGCGTTATGACCCATCCATACATCGTTGCCCACGCAAACGCGGTTTTCCCTGCGCCATGCGATAAGGCTATGGTCATCCTCGCCGAAACCGTAGTGGGCGCAGCGATAGGTGAAATGGTGGCTGGCAGCGCGTATGCGGTGGGGGTGCTGCACGGGGTTAATACGCACGCCCGTGGCAATGCTGGCGAACTTTCCAATCTCCGCATAGATGATATCGTTGCTGCCGAAGCAGTAGGAATAAGCCCCCAGCTTGGTTTCTTCCAAAACGCAGTGGTCGCCAAGCTCGGTATATTCGCCAAGATCACAGTTTTTAACTATGCACTCTTCTCCGATAAGAGGCTCGGCTGAAAGATTAACAGAGAAATTAAGCATTTTACTTCACCTGCGCGAAAACTTCCCTGTTCTTGATAAGATACTCAGCGCCGGAATAGAGAGTGGTGACCAAAATAATAATCTGGCAGATCAAATCAAGGATGGAGATATTGAAAGCCAGCATAAGGCAGATGCAAACCATGGTGGAGGCGGTTTTAATCTTGCCGGACCATGCGGCGGCAATAACCTTGCCCTGCTCCACGGCCACAAGGCGCATACCGCTGACGGCAAATTCGCGCAGCAGCACCAGAGCCAGCACCCAGCCCCACATTTCGCCGCTCTGAACAAACCAGCACATGGCGGCCATAACAAGCATCTTGTCGGCCAGAGGATCCATGAACTTGCCGAAGTCCGTAATCATGTTGCGGCTGCGGGCAATGTGTCCGTCCAGAAAATCTGTGACGCTGGCGATTATGAATACAAGAAGAGCAACCCAGTTGGAGAAAGGGAAGCCCCAGTAAAGAACAATAAGAAAAACGGGGACAAGGGCAATGCGCAAAAGGGTGAGTTTGTTGGCAAGATTCATTTATTAGTCCTCCTCAACCATCTCGCCCTCAAGAGCGGGGCCTTCGAAATATTCTTCGGAAATGCCGGTGATGCGAACGGAAACAATGTCGCCCTTTTCGCAGTCGCCTTCAAAGCATACCATGCCGTCCACATCGGGGGAGTCGGCATAGCTGCGGCCTATGCACCAGCCGCCATCGTGGCCTGTGCAAAGCACCTGCATGGTCTTGCCCATGCAGGAGAAGTTATAATCGTCAATAATGCGCTCCTGAACATCGCGGAGAAGCTCAGCTCTGCGCTGGGCGGTTTCTTCGTCGCAGCGGTCGGGCATCTGCTCGGAGGGAGTGCCTTCCTCGGGAGAGTAGGGGAAAACGCCTGCGCGCTCAATTTTGGCCTCGCGGAGGAACTGGCAAAGCTCCTCGAACTCCTCTTCGCCTTCGCCGGGATGGCCGACAATTAGGCTGGTGCGGATAACAAGGCCGGGAATGCGCTCTCTCAGCTTCTTGAAAAGGGCGCGGTAGCTCTCGCTGGTACCGCGGCGGTTCATGCGCTGAAGCACCTTGGTGTTGATGTGCTGGATGGGAATATCCAGATACTTAACAATTTTGGGGTTGGAGGCAACCTCATCGATGAGCTCATCGTCTATCTCGTTGGGATAGAGATAGTGGAGGCGCAGCCACTCAATGCCCTCAATCTCACTAAGCTCGCGGCAAAGCTCCGCAAGGCGCATCTTGCCGTAGAGATCGGTGCCGTAGCGGGTGAGGTCCTGAGCAATGAGAATAAGTTCCTTAACGCCAATCTCCGCAAGAGCGGAGGCCTCGGCGATAATATTTTCCATGGGACGTGAGCGGAAAGAGCCGCGGATATCGGGGATGGCGCAATAGTTGCAGCGGTTGTTGCAGCCTTCTGCGATTTTTATGTATGCCCATTCGGGGCCGGTGGTGAGATAGCGGCCAACTTCGTCCACGGGAGCGTTCTTGTCCCCAAAGCGGTCAGCCTCTTTGCCCTCAAGTGCGGCGGAGACAACTTCAACTATGTCCTGATAGCTGCCAACGCCAACCATGGCGTCAACTTCGGGCAGTTCGGCTTTAATCTGCTCAGCATAGCGCTGGGGCAGGCAGCCGGTGACAATGAGCTTTTTAAGTCTGCCGGCTTCCTTCAGATAGGCGGCATCCAGAATTTCCTCAATGGCCTCGCTTTTGGCATCGTCAATGAAGCCGCAGGTGTTGATGATGATAACATCTGCCCAATCGGCGTCCTCAACTATGTTGTAGCCTGCGTCCACCAGGCGGCAGAGCATCTGCTCGCTGTTTACGAGGTTCTTGGCGCAGCCAAGAGATATAAGATGAATGGATTCATTAGCCATAGTATTCTTCCTCAAATTCAGTTTCGTATCTATAAAGGGCGGAGCGAATCTCCTCCCAGCTATAGCCTCGGCGCATGAGGGCGTCGCAGGCTTTTTTTGTCGCGGTTTTGTCGGAGGGGGATGCCCCTCTCATGCGGGAGCGGAGAAGCTTGTCCAAAGTCTCGTCCGTTTCCGGCATTTCCTCCAAAGCCTCTTCCCAATGCTCTCTGCCCACCTTGTGGCGGTAAAGCTCGTCTTTAACGCGCCTTATGCCATAGCCCTTGGCGGCATAGTGGCGCACCAGCATTTTGGAGTATTCTCCGTCGTCTATGAGCTTCAGCTCTAAGAGCCTTGCCAAAACTGCAGCGGCGTGGAACTCGCTTTCTCCCTTTTCAATAAGGCGGTCATAAAGCTCCCTCTCGCTCATGGGGCGGGCGCCTATCATGCGCAGAGCCCTTTCCTTGGCTCTTCCAAGGCCTGCGGCGTCGGTGATGGCGGCAAACTCCTCTTCGCTGAGCTCTCGGCCTGTATAGAGGGAAAAATCCGCAATGACGGCAAGCCCCATTTTCATGGAGCTGCCGTCTGAAAAACTTACTTCATAATGCTCGGGACGAATTTCCCGAAGCTGGGTAACCGTCACTTTTCTCAGCCCTCAAAATCGTCGGCGGAGATATCAACGGCGCGGCCCGCGGCCTGAGCTGCCTTGCGAGCCTGAGGAGCCATGAGCTTGTAGGCATTGTCGCGAATCTGTTGCTCTATATCGTCGCAAACATCGGGGTGGCTGGCGAGATAATCCTTAACGGCATCGCGACCCTGCAGTCTCTGGTCAGCAACGGTGTACCATGCGCCGGCCTTGTCGATAATGTCCAGCTTGGCGCCAAGGTCGATGATTTCGCCGATCTTGCTGATGCCTTCGCCGTAGATAATGTCGAACTCAGCCTCTTTGAAGGGGGGAGCAACC
>JAFYUG010000003.1 GCA_017558545.1 Oscillospiraceae bacterium
CGAGCGATGCTCGCCCCTACGATAGGCTTGTAGTTTTTTGCGTTTATCGCGCCGAATACCGCGAGCGGCGGGCTGTGGGCAGCCCGCCCTACCGGAGGGAGAGCCAAGAGCGCTCACATAGTCTTAGAAACCCCTCCGTCTTCGCCTTCGGCGAAGCCACCTCCCCTCGAATAGGGGAGGCTTGGGCTTACTTTTTTAGCATATCGCCCACACTGGAGCTGAGATGTCTTTTGGCGCCGGATTTTTTCATAACCTCGTTTATCTGCATATACACCCAATCCACCTCGTTTTCAAACTCGCTGACGGATGTACGCAAAACGCCGCTGCGCATGGCGGAAACGCGGATGAGGTTATCGCTTGTGACCACGCGGACATTATAATTTTTGCCTATATCATGGCTGAGGCGCTCAATATAGGCGTCGGCGGTCTCGCCGTCGGCAGTATAGACCACGTGGAGAGAATGATAATCAAACTTACTGCCGGGGTTGCCGGGGATTTTATAGGCGTCGAAAACCAGCACAGTCTCCGCGCCGGTGAAGCCGCGGTAGTTGGACAGAATATCCATAAGGCGCTTGCGGGCAAGATCTAAATTATCCGCCGCCAGCTCCTTCAAATCCGCCCAGCCATGGATGACATTATATCCGTCCACGATGAGGTATTCCTTTTTCTGGACGGTGGGGGCGGAAACATGGCGAGCGGAGCTGCTTTGAGCCTTGGGGGCAGAATACTGGGGGCGGCGAATGGGGCCGAACTCCCTTGTCATAATGGCCTCCAGCTCCTTATCGTCTATGCTGAGATTGCGCATATTCACCCTTGGGCGCACCTCGGCCTGAGCCTCCGGCTTGCCGAAGGAGGTGTCCACGTGCATATAGTCGCGCACTTCGTTCCACTTCACGTTAAATCCCGCCCCATGGGCGCAGAAAACGGAGTCGGGGGTGTTTTCAAGGTCAGATTCGGGGTCATAGTCTATGGTCTCAATGACCTCGGCGCTATTATGGCAGGGCTTATAGCCTTCAAGGCGGAAGCTGAGTCTGCCTCTGCCGCCGCTATAAGCCGCAAGGGTGGAGGCATAGCCCCCCATGGTGACAACGGGGGCGCTGCCTTCCAAAATCATCATCTCGCCGTTATCTATGGGCGAGCCGAAGTCTCCGTGCATGGCGCGGATATCGCTGATGGCGCGGCCAATCAAAGCGGCGGGCAGCTCTATGCGGAAGGCGTACCAAGGCTCCAAAAGCACGCTCTCGGCGCACATAAGGCCTTGGCGCACGGCTCTATAAGTAGCCTGACGGAAGTCTCCGCCCTCGGTATGCTTCAAGTGGGCGCGGCCGCCGATGAGGCTTATTTTCATATCCGTAATGGGGGAGCCGGTGAGGACGCCAAGATGCTGCTTTTCCTCCAAATGGGTGAGGATAAGCCGCTGCCAGTTTATATCCAAATCGTCCTGATGGCAGGAGGAGGCGAAGCTGAGGCCGCTGCCCTCGGGCATGGGCTCCAGAGCCAAGTGGCACTCGGCATAATGGCGCAAAGGCTCAAAATGTCCCACGCCCTCCACGGGGGCGGCAATGGTCTCCTTATACATGATGCGGCCTGCGGAAAGCTCCGCATCCATGTCGAATCGCTCTTTTATAAGGCTTTTCAGTATCTCCGTCTGCACCTCGCCCATAAGCTCCACCTTGATTTCTCTGAGACGGCTATCCCAGCTAAGACGCAGCATGGGGTCCTCTTCTTCCAGCAGCCTCAGCTTGGGCAGAGCCAGCATGGGGTCTGTGCCCTGAGGCAGAGAGAGGGTGTAGCTTAAAACGGGGCTTAATAGAGGCTGCACAGTTTCCGTTTCCGCGCCAAGACCCATGCCGGGGAAGCTGCGGCTAAGTCCCAGCACGGCGCAGACGCCGCCTGCGGCAACGCAGTCGGTTGTTTCATACTTGCTGCCGGAATAGAGGCGGATTTGGTTGATTTTCTCCTCTATTTCCTCTTCCCCCACCTTGTATTTAATCAGGGAGCGCACTTTCATCTCGCCGCCGGTGACCTTGAGAAAGCTCAGGCGGTTGCCTTGGCTGTCGCGGCTTATTTTATAAACTCTTGCGGCAAAATCGCTGTCATAATCCCCGGCGGGGCAGTATTTTTCAAGGCGGCTGAGAAATTCCTCTATGCCCTCATGGCGAAGGCCCGAGCCAAAGCAGCAGGGCACCAGCGCGCCCTTTTTGATGAGAGCGGCAATATCCTCATCCTGAAGCTCGCCTTCCTCCATATACTTCTCCAAGGCCTCTTCGCCGCACATGGCAAGCTCTTCATGGTCGGGGAGGGTGGTGAAATCCATGCACTTATCCCCAAGATGGGTGCGTATATCATCCATAATGCGGCTTCGGGAGACGCCGTTTACGTCCATTTTGGTGACAAAAATGAAGCAGGGCAGGCGGTAAGAGCGAATAAGCCGCCAGAGAGTTTCCGTGTGGGATTGCACTCCGTCCGTGCCGCTTATTACCAGCACGGCGCAATCCAGCACCTGCAAGGTGCGCTCCATCTCCGCGGAAAAGTCCACATGGCCGGGGGTATCCAGCATGGCAAAGCTGCGCTGACCCCAATTGAAGGAGGCCTGGCTTGAGAAGATGCTTATGCCTCTCTCCCTCTCAAGGGCGTGGCTATCCATGGCAGCGCTGCCGTGGTCAACTCTGCCGGGGATTTTCAGCGCTCCGCAGCGGTAGAGTATGGCCTCGCTGAGGGTGGTTTTGCCTGCGTCCACGTGAGCCAGTATGCCTATGCATATATTTTCATTCTTCTTATTGCTCATTAAAAAGGTTTCCCTTCTTCGTATATCCAGAGCATTATATCACATTTAGTTCCTGCGGGGAAGATTTTTAATTTTTACGTTGTTGGATGGGCGGGAAATGTGGTATATTGTTCTCATAAAATCATTGCCACAAGGAGCGGACTAATTATGTTCTACGAGCCCGATAAAAATAACCACGGTCTTGAGAGACCCCCTTTCAAATCCTGCGTTGTTCCCCGCGCAATAGGCTGGATATCCACCATGAGCAGCGAGGGCGTATGCAATCTCGCCCCTTATAGCCAGTTTACAAACCTCACCTTTGATCCCCCCTATGTGCTCATTTCCATCAATCAGGGCTACCGCCAGAACCGCAAGGACACCACCGAGAACATAGAGCAGACCGGGGAGTTTGTCTATAACATGGTCACCTATGATCTCCGCGAGGCTATGAACATCACCGCCGCGGAGTTTATGCCCGAGGTGGACGAATTTGAGGCGGCAGGTCTCACCAAAGCCCCCTCCACCCTCGTAAAGCCTCCCCGCGTGGCCGAGTCCCCCATCCAGTTTGAGTGCAGGTATGTTCAGACCATCCGCCTCCCCGGGGAAGGCCGCTGCGGCACCTGCGACCTTATTATCGGCAAGGTCATAGGCGTGCACATCAAAGACGAATTCATAGGCGAGGACGGCAAGATTGACATAGTGAAAATCAAGCCCCTTGCCCGTTTGGGTTACAGCGACTACACCACCGTTGACCACACCTTTGAAATTGAGCCCAGCAAGGCCGCAGGCATACGCGACGACCTGGCACTTGGTCTTGAAGGCGCCGCCCGCACCATGGGCAGGATAAAATAAAAGAGGAAGTTTATTTTCGCCATGAAACAGACAACGCTCTGCTATCCCCTTCGGGATAATCAGTATCTCATGCTCCACCGGGTTAAAAAGGAGCAGGACGCAAACAAGGATAAATGGATAGGCATAGGGGGCAAGTTTCTTGACAAGGAAAGCCCCGAGGATTGCCTTCTCCGCGAAGTTAAGGAGGAAACCGGCCTCACCCTCACCGCTTGGCAGTATAGAGGCCTCGTCACCTTTGTTTCCGACAAATGGGAAACGGAATATATGCATCTTTTCACCGCCTCGGATTGGGTGGGAGAAATGACCGATTGCGACGAGGGTGAGCTTGCATGGGTGGATTGCGCCGCCGTTGAAAGCCTGCCCATTTGGGAGGGGGACAAGATTTTCCTCCGCCTCATGGCCGAGGGCGCACCCTTTTTCTCTTTGAAGCTTTGCTACGAGGGTGAAAAGCTGGTTTTTGCCGCCCTTAACGGACAGGAGATGGCTCTTTGAGAACTCTCAGCCTCACCATCACCGCCGACTTGGCTGGCCGCAAGGTTAAAAGCCTTCTAAGACGCCAGCTGCGTCTTTCCGAAAGCCACATCGCCAGAGTGAAGCTGCGGGATAATGGCATCTGCCTCAACGGCGTGCGCTGCCGCACTGTGGATATAGCCAAAGAAGGGGATGTGCTCACCGTGGAGGTGGGAGATGCCCCTGCTCAGTTTCCCAATGCTGCGGATATACCTCTCAAAGTGGTATATGAGGACGCCGACTGCGCCATTATTGACAAGGCCGCAGGCATGGCCTGCCACGGCAGCACCGAGAAGGGAGATGCCACCCTTGCTGCTGCGCTCTACCACCGCTGGGGCGGAGAGAGCGCCTTTCACCCCGTCAGCCGCCTTGACAAGGGCACAAGCGGCCTTCTCTGCATAGCCCGCAGCGGCTATGCCCACACTCTGTTTCGCCAAAATCTCCATACGGATAATTACATAAGGGAGTATCTGCTTGTGTGCTCCCCTCCCCCTGCCCAGAGCGAGGGAATTATAGATTTGCCCATTGAGAAGGTTGAGGGCAGCATAAAGCGCCGAATTTCTCCTTCGGGCGCCCCTGCCAAGACCGAATACCGCGTTTTGCAGGCAGAAAATGGCCGCGCCCTTGTTTGGGCAAGGCTGCATACAGGCCGCACCCACCAAATCAGGCTGCATTTTGCCGCCATAGGCTGCCCCCTTGTGGGGGATTGGCTGTATGGGGAGGCAAGCGGAGAAATTTCCCGTCCCGCCCTTCACTCGGCCTGTTTATCCATGGTGCAGCCCATAAGCGGGGAAAAATTGGAGTTTCATAGCCCCCTGCCGGAGGACATTGCTGTGCTGGTGCCCGGTTTTGGGGAGGCAAGCGAGTGTTTTCAAGGAAAACATATCGCCTTGCTTTAGCAAGTCCGCGCGGGCGAACACAGTTCGCCCCTACAAATATCGGCGCGTTGAATATCGGGGCGTCGGGGACGCCGCCCCCTACATAAAAAGGAGGATTTATAATGGCCTACGAAGAAAAATGTGTATTTTGCGGAGAACGGCTCACCGCCTTTCGCGCATCTTCCGTCAACTGCGGAGGAATTTATCAAAATGCCTGCAAATCCTGTGCCAAGGAAGTGAACGCCCTCAGCATGGAGGAGCGCTGCCGCCGCGCCCTCTCCCTTGGTCTTGCCAAAAACCCCGAGGCTCTTGAAGAAAAGCTTGAATTTGTCATCCGCGCCGAAGAGTCCCGCCCCAAATGCCTGCGCTGCGGCGGAAAGCTTAAATTCGAAGCCCCCCAATGCCTTGATAACAGCCCTCTTATTGATAGCCTTCTTCTCAGCGAGGGATTTGAAATACTCCCCGCCTACTGCCAGGAATGCGGAAAATATGAATTCTACAAGCCCGATATTGCCGGCAAAAACGATCTTTTAAGCTATCTTATCCAAATCGACACCGAGCCGAAAGGATGAACACCATGTCCGACCATACCATGAAGGTTATAGCAAAAATCCATAGCCCCTTTTCCACCAAGTTTGGCATACCCCGCCAAAGCGGAGTTGTGCCGGAAGTGCGCTCCACCATTGTTTTTGAGCCGGAATACAGAAACCCCGATGCCCTCAGAGGCATGGAGGGCTTCAGCCATCTTTGGCTTATATGGCAGTTTTCCGAGGCCGCCAGAGACACATGGTCTCCCACAGTGCGCCCTCCCAGACTTGGAGGCAATGTCCGCATGGGCGTTTTTGCCACCCGCTCCCCCTTCCGCCCCAATCCCATAGGCCTCAGCTGCGTGGAGATAGTGGCCATAGAGGAGCAGCCGGGGCTGGGCACAGTTATTGTGGTCTCCGGCGCTGACCTTATGGACGGCACTCCCATATATGACATCAAGCCCTACACAGTTTATGCCGACTGCCACCCCGACGCCCGAAGCGGCTTTGCGGTGAGCTCATGGGAGAGGGAGCTTACTCTCAATTTCCCCGACCGGCTCAAGGAAAAGGTGGGCAATGAGGAGCTTCTCAGCGCCCTTTGCGGAGTGCTGAAAAATGACCCCCGCCCCAGCTATCACGCCGACCCCCAGCGAATTTACGGCATGGACTTCGGCAAGCTGAATGTTAAATTCCGCGTGGAAAACAGCGTGCTTGAGGTTGTGGATATAAGCAGGACATAAATGTTTCATTCTCAATTCGCTTTTGCAAGTTCCCTTGCATAACTTCAATCAATTTAATGAGTTAAATCGCACAATTATACCCATAAATAAGCCACAAAGCTTTGTATAATAAAATGAAATCACAAAAAAGAGGGCTTTGGCTCTCTTTTTTTCTTGTTTATTTGATTATTCGGTAATATAATATTGCAAAAACATACCCCTGCAACTTGCAAATTGAGGGAGGAAACTTTCATGGAACTTAATCGCATCAAAAAAGTTTTGGTTGCAAACCGCGGCGAGATAGCAATACGCATTTTCCGTGCCTGCTATGACCTTGGGTTGCACACAGTTGCCATGTATTCCACCGAGGATACTTACTCCAACTTCCGCACCCGTGCCGACGAGGCATATCTCATTGGCGAGGGCAAGACCCCTCTTGGCGCATATCTGGATATCCCCGGCATTATTGACCTTGCCAAGCGCAGAGGTGTCAGCGCAATTCACCCCGGCTACGGTTTCCTCAGCGAAAACCCCGCCTTTGCAAAGGCCTGCGAGGATAACGGAATTCTCTTCATAGGCCCTCCCTCCGATATTCTTGGCAAAATGGGCGATAAGCTCTCCGCCAAGGCCATTGCCATAGACTGCGGCGTTCCCATTATCCCCGGCTGCACCGAGCCGCTGAGAGATGCCGGCGATGCCCTTGAAAAGGCTGAAAGCTTCGGCTATCCCGTTATTTTGAAGGCTGCCGCAGGCGGCGGCGGACGCGGTATGCGCCGCTGCGATAACGGCGAGGAAGTTCTCTCCGCCTTTGAGCTTGTTCGCGGCGAGGCCGAGAAGGCCTTCGGCTGCGGAGATATCTTCATGGAAAAGTTCCTTGTTGAGCCCAAGCACATTGAAGTTCAGATTCTTGCGGATAGCTACGGCAACGTTTGCCATCTGGGCGAGCGCGATTGCTCTTTGCAGCGCCGCTATCAGAAGGTTGTTGAGTATGCTCCCGCATGGAGCGTGCCTGCGGAAACTATCGAAAAGCTCCGCGCCGATGCCGTTAAGATAGCCAAGAGCGTTGGATATGTCAGCGCAGGTACTGTGGAGTTTTTGGTTGACAAAAACGGCGATCACTACTTCATAGAGATGAACCCCCGCATTCAGGTTGAGCACACCGTCACCGAAATGATAACCGGCATAGACATAGTCCGCGCCCAGATTCTCATTGCCGACGGCGAAAAGCTCTCCCACCCCGAAATCGGCATCAGCAAGCAGGAGGACGTCAGCTTCCGAGGCTACGCCATTCAGTGCCGCGTAACCACCGAGGATCCTGCCAACAACTTCGCCCCCGACAATGGCAAAATCAGCTCCTACCGTTCCGGCGGCGGCTTCGGCGTCCGTCTGGACGGCGGTAATGCAGCCACCGGCACGGTCATCAGCCCCTACTATGATTCTTTGCTTGTTAAGGTAACCACCTGCGACCTTACCTTCCCCGCCACCTGCCGCAAGGCCATACGCGCCATCAACGAAACCCATGTTCGCGGCGTTAAGACCAACATCCCCTTCGTTACCAATATTCTCACTCATCCCGACTTTGTGGCAGGCAAATGCCACACCAAGTTCATCGACGAGACCCCTGAGCTTTTCGACATAACCGACTCCCGCGACCGCGCAACAAGAGTTCTCCGCTACATAGCCAATATTCAGGTTGCTAATCCCAAGGCCGAGCGCCACCAGTTTGACACTCCCCGTTTCCCCCGTCAGGAAGCCGCTCCCGGCTACGGTCTTAAGCAGATGCTGGACGAAAAGGGTCCCGATGCCGTTAAAAACTGGGTATTGGATCAGAAAAAGCTCCTTGTTACCGACACCACCATGCGCGACGCTCACCAGAGCCTTCTCTCCACCCGCATGAGAAGCCGCGACATGATAAAGGCCGCCGAGGGCACTGCGGACATACTCCGCGACTGCTTCTCCCTTGAAATGTGGGGCGGCGCCACCTTTGACGTGGCCTACCGTTTCCTCCACGAATCTCCCTGGGAGCGCCTTGAGATGCTGAGGGAGAAAATCCCCAACATCCCCTTCCAGATGCTTCTGCGCGGCAGCAACCTCGTGGGCTATTCCAACTATCCCGATAACCTTGTCCGCGCCTTTGTTGAGGAAAGCGCCAAGCGCGGCATTGATGTTTTCCGCGTGTTCGACTCCCTCAACTGGATTCCCGGCATGGAAATTGCCATGGACGAGGTCCTCAGGCAGGGCAAGCTGCTGGAAGCCACCATGTGCTACACCGGCGACATTCTTGACCCCAAGCGCGACAAATACACCCTCAAATACTATGTGGATCTGGCCAAAAAGCTGGAAGAGCGCGGCGCACATCTCCTTTGCATCAAGGATATGTCCGGCCTGCTGAAGCCCTACGCCGCCAAAAAGCTCATCTCCACCCTCAAGCAGGAAGTTGGCCTGCCCATACACTTCCACACCCATGACACCACCGGCAATCAGGTGGCCAGCGTTCTCATGGCCGCCGAGGCAGGCGTGGACATTGTGGACGCCGCCGTTTCCAGTATGTCCGGCCTCACCAGCCAGCCCTCTCTTGACGCCATTGTTGCCGCCCTTGAGGGCAGCGAGAGAGACACCGGATTGGAGCTGCGCCGCGTTCAGGAGCTGAGCAATTACTACGCCGACGTTCGCCTGCGCTACGAAAGCTTCGACCAGGGTCTCAAGACCTCCACCACGGATATTTCCCGCTACGAAATCCCCGGCGGTCAGTACACCAATCTCCAGCCTCAGGTTGCCTCCCTTGGTC
>JAFYUG010000057.1 GCA_017558545.1 Oscillospiraceae bacterium
TAAACCCCCGTTCGGAAAGAACGGGTGCTCGTAAAACAGTTAAACCGACCTATGATTACGATCGTAGGTCGGTTTTGCTGTATGTAGGTTTTGGGCAGGCTCCCCTTGTCAGGGGAGCTGTCAGCCTTTAGGCTGACTGAGGGGTAGTTTTCTCTCCCTCCGTCAAAAATCTAAGATTTTTGCCACCTCCCTCGTCAGAGGGAGGCTTGGGTGCGGTGCAAAACTGTTTTACGAAGCACCTGACTTTCGAACGGGGGTTATTTTTTGTCAGTTTTTCCAGCCCTTTATGAACTTGATGAAGAACTCGGTGCCTTCGTTCAAGGCGGCTACGGACACATTTTCGTCAACGGCGTGGCAGGAGTTGGACTGCTCGGGGGTCATACGCACGGGGCTGATGCGAAGGGCATTTTCGCTGAGTGCGTGGAAGTGGCGGCAATCGGTGCCGCCCATGATAACATAGGGGGAAACGCCGCAATCGGGGAAGTGTTCGCTCAGGCACCGGCAGAGGTATTTATACTCCTTGGAGTGGATATTGCTGACGGGGGAGGCGTCACGGGCATTGAGCACCTCTATCTTCAAGCCATACTTATCGGCGTACTTTTGCAGCACCGCAAGGCTTTCCTTGCTGTTTTGGTGTACGCTGGGACGGAGGTTAGCCACCAGATAAGGCTCCTTGGGGATGACATTGGCGGCGTCGCTGCCCTTCATCATGGTGAAGCAGCAGCTTGTTGCCAAAATTGCCTCGCCGAAGGGGGACACCATGGGCATAATCTTTTTGAAGATGCCGCGGAAGAGCCAAAGGTTATTCAAAATTATACGGAAGCCCATGTCAAAGGAGGGGGCCATTTCCTTGAACATGGCCTCAGTTTCGGGGATGAGAGCCTTTTTGAAGGGTCTTACCTTCTCCACCTCGGCGGCGAAGGCGAAAAGGCGGGCAGCAGGGGTATGTCTGGGGGGAGTGCTGGAGTGGCCGCCCTTGCCTATGGCGCTGATCTTCAAGTCCATATAGCCATTTTCCGTGATGCCTATGACTGCATCGGGTCTATCCATACCGGAAACGGCTCTATCCATAATGGCGCCGCCCTCGTCAATGACTATGGCGAAGCGGATGCCCCGCTCCTCAAACCACTTAACGGCCATTTCCGCGCCGCCACCGCTGGTTTCCTCGTTGATGGAGTATTCAAGATATACATCGCACTCGGGCACGAAGCCCTCTTGCAAAAGTCTCTCCACGGCCTCAAGCTCCACCAGCATGGTGCTCTTGCAGTCCATGGCGCCGCGGCCGTAGAGGCAGCCGTCCTCTTTCACCACGCCGCTATATGCAGGGACGCTCCAGCCTTGGTCGGAGGCGGGGACAACGTCCTGATGACCCATGAGCAAAATGGGGGCGGCGGAGCTATCCTTGCCCTTCCAGCGGTAGACAAGGTTGCCTTTCAGCACGGTTTTCTCCAAATTGGCGTGGAGCAGGGGGAAGAGGCGCTCCATTTCCTCGTGGAGTCTGAAAAACTCCGTTAAATCCTCGTCCTCATTTTTGGACACGGTAGGGATTTTTACCATGGCGGAGAGCTTTTCCGCGCAGATGCGCTCGCCCTCTTCGTCGGTTTTATAGAGCATTTCGGGGCGGGGAGGAGCCTTGATGGTGGCTGCTCTGACCATAACTATGGCGGCCAGAATTACAATAACAGCCAGAACTATGTATAATACTATCATTTTGCCATCTCCTTAGCTTTAAGCATGTTGGACAAGTCCTTCTCGATGGGGTGGAACCAAAGGACTACCAGCATCAGTACGGCAAGCAGTGTGGGTACCCAGCCAAGAAGAGCGCAGATGGTGTCCAGAGCGGCCTGAGGCTGGGTGGCCATTTCGGCGTTGAAGCCGGCCTTGGCCAATGCGCCGGTGAGCAGCAGGTTTGTGCCCGCTTTGGCCAGCTTTGCGGCAAGGTTATCGCCGGTGGCAACGAGGCTATCGATTCTTCTGTGGCTGCGCCACTCAATAAGGTCGGCGATATTATTGCGGTTAGTGTTGAAGAGAACGAAGCTGAGAGTCATGGCATAGGAGGCGGTGGCGCCGTTTACATACATGGCCCACATGGAGTAGGGGTCAAAGATAAACCAGATTTTGCCTATGATATACACAACGGCGGTGCTAATCATAGTCTTGCGGCGACCCAGCTTTTTGTCTATGGGGGTGCTCAGCAATGTAAATGCCACGCAGGCCACCAGATAGAGAGCCATCAGAGGCGTTGCGGAGGCGGAAGAGCCGAGAACATAGGTGCAGTAATAGTTAATGGTGCTCATGATGAGCAGGTTGAGAGAGCCGTAGCACACAACATAGAGCATATTGATAACCCAGCTGCGGCAGCCGAGGAGCATGGAGGCAACTTCCTTTACGCTGAGCTTGCTCTCGTCGGGGTTTTCCTGCTTAACGCGCTCGCGGGTGGTGAAATAATGGATGAGCGAGCCTATGATGCAGACGCAGCCCATAACGATGGCGGCGTAGAAGAAGGCGTTCTTGCCCGGGTCACCGTGGATAATGTTGCCGCCATCATCCAGACCGCCGAAGAGGTCAAGGAGAGGATAGAGGGCAACGGCGCCTATGGCGCTGCCCACGCAGCCGCCAAGATTGCAGGCAACGTTGATGGAGCGGCGGTCGGCATCCAGATTGGTGGTCAAAGAGCCCATGGAGTTATA
>JAFYUG010000058.1 GCA_017558545.1 Oscillospiraceae bacterium
ACATCCCCGACGATGCCCTTCGCGCATCCCGCATGGCAGCTTTCGGCGCGGCCATAGGCTGTCTTGAGGAAAAGATGCTGCCTCTGCTGAAGGAAAAGAACATGGAAAAGCTCTATTTTGAGATAGAGCTGCCTCTTTGCGCCGTTTTGGCGGACATGGAGCAGCAGGGCTTCCTTGTGGACAGAGCTGCCCTTCGCTCCTTTGGCGAGAGCATAAGCCGCGACATTGACGCTTTGCAGAATAATATTTATCTCTTGGCAGGAGAAGAATTCAACATCAACTCCCCCAAGCAGCTGGGAACGGTGCTTTTTGATAAGCTCATGCTGCCCCACGGCAAGAAAACCAAAACCGGCTGGTCCACCAATGCAGATATTTTGGATAAGCTTAGAGATAAGCACCCCATCATAGATCAGATTTTGGAATACCGCACCCTCACCAAGCTGAAAAGCACCTATGCCGAGGGTCTTTTGAAGGTTATTGCCCATGACGGACGCATACACACCTCCTTCCAAATGACCGTTACCGCCACAGGCCGCCTCAGCTCCACCGAGCCCAACTTGCAGAACATTCCCATCCGCAAGGCCGTTGGCGCGGAAATACGCCGCATGTTCGTGGCCGAGGAGGGCAAGGTGCTCATAGATGCCGACTATAGCCAGATTGAGCTGCGTCTTTTGGCTCATATCTCCGGTGACGAGAACATGATAGGAGCATTCCGCTCAGGGGAAGATGTTCACCGCTTCACCGCCTCTCAGGTTTTCTCCGTGCCCATGGAGGAGGTCACTTCCCAGCAGAGAAGCGCCGCCAAGGCCGTTAACTTCGGCATAGTTTACGGCATAGGCTCATGGTCTTTGGCTCAGGATATTGGCGTTTCCCCCGCCGAGGCCAAGGCCTATATGGACGCCTATCTGGAAAAATACAGCGGCGTTCGGGAGTATCAGAAAAACATAATTGAAAAGGCCAAGGCTGAGGGCTTTGTTGCCACCCTTTACGGCAGACAGCGCGCCTTGCCCGAGCTTAAAAGCAGCAACTTCAACATGCGCTCTTTCGGCGAGCGCGTGGCTCTCAATATGCCCATTCAGGGCTCTGCCGCCGACCTTATCAAGATTGCCATGGTGAATGTCCATCGCCGTCTGAAGGATGAAGGTCTCAAGGCCAAGCTCATTTTGCAGGTTCATGACGAACTCATCGTTGAAGCCCCCATCCACGAGGGAGAGAAGGTCTGCGCCATAGTCCGCGAGGAGATGGAAAAGGCAGGCTCCTTCGCCGTTCCCATCACCGCCGAGGCAAAAATGGGTCTCAACTGGGCGGAGGCACACTGATATGGTAACTTACAAAGAAGCCGGCAAAATGCTGGACAAGGCCATGGAGGCTCTGCCCCAAGGGATATTTGACGGTCTCAACGGAGGAGTTAACCTTATAGAAGAGGCCAAAAGCGATGGCCGGGGCGGCTACATCATGGGTCTTTACCATAACAACATGATGGGTCGCTATATAGAGATTTTTTATGGCTCCTTTGCGGAGCTTTATGGGGATATTCCCCCCATGCAGTTTGAAAAGCGCCTGAAAAGCACCCTCCACCACGAGCTCACCCACCACATAGAAGGTCTTGCGGGAGACCGCAGCCTTGAGCATTGGGACGAGGATCAGGATTTCCTTTGGGCAGGCATGGAGGAAGAGCCCCTCACCGTGGGCAGCGTTCTCTTCGCCGATGATGATGACTGCGCCCTTGCCCCTGCCGCCAAGGCGCTTTGGCAGATTTATGCTTTCGAGCGCTGCGCGGACATTCCCGCGGAAAGCGCAGGAATTTTCTCCGCCGGCAACACTCTCCACCCCGACTGTCTGAAAGCCGCCGAGGAAAAGGGAGCATCCTACCGCGGCCATAGCCCCAAAGAGCTCACCGAAGAGCTTTTTGATAGCTGCGACGCGGTTATGTGCATGAGCCTTGCTCAGGCAGACGAGCTTATGGAGCGCTTTCTCGGATGTGAGAGCAAAATTCTCTGCATAGACGAGAGGGATATTCTCCGCCCCCGCATGAAAATAGGCTGGAAGCAGGCCATAGAGCGCCTTCGCGCCGCCATAGATGCTCAGACGGAGCTTTTGCGCGCCCCCTCCGCCGAGGGAATTGAGATTATTCCCCTCACAGCATCTTGTCCTGAGCACATTTCCGCCGCCATTGCCGCTTTGGAGGAGAAGGAATTTTCCACCCCCTGGAGCGAGGATATGCTCCGCCGCGCCTTTGCCGATGAAAATAAGCTCTTCTTCGCCGCCATGGACGGAGATGTTACCGCCGCTTACATTGGCGCCCAGCTTATTTTTGAGGAGCTGGAAATTTTCAATGTGGCCACCGATGAGGCTTACCGAGGCCGGGGCATAGCCAAGGCCTTGGCGGAAAAGCTCATTGATGAGGCCAGGGAAAAGGGAGCAGAGCGCATCACCCTTGAAGTTCGCGTCTCCAACACCCCCGCCATTGGACTTTACACAAAGCTGGGCTTCGAGGAAGTTGGCAGACGGAAAAATTATTACCAAAAGCCCCGGGAAGACGCCATTTTGATGGATTTGAATTTGGTGTAATGCCCCCGCGTGCGATACGCTCCACTCGCTTGCGCTCGGTCGGTATGGCAGGCTTAATCCATATCCCTCACCGTAGGGAACGGTCTTGACCGTTCCGCTTGCAGGGGCTTACGGATTGCCACAGCGCCTACGGCGCTTCGCAATGACTAATTTTTTACTCTGCACCCATTGTAGGGCGCGATGCCCACATCGCGCCGCTTGTAGGAGCTACGGATTGCCACGTCGCTGCGCTCCTCGCAATGACTATATTATTACTCCGCACCGATGTAGGGGCTGGCGTCCTCGACAGCCCGAATTGAGATACGCTCCACTCGCTTCGCTCGGTCGGTATGACAGGCTTAATCCATATCCCTCACCGTAGGGAACGGTCTTGACCGTTCCGCTTGTAGGAGATACGGATTGCCACGTCGCTGCGCTCCTCGCAATGACCATGATTTTAGGATTACCTCTTACTTCCTCACTCTTACTTCTTACCTCATCTTGTAGGGGCGGCTATCAGCCGCCCGCGGACGAGCAATGCTCGCCCCTACGATATGATAATGAAACTCACGCATTACTCCGAAAGGAAAACATATAGATGTATTCTCTGCAAAAACTCACAGACGCCCAGCTTCATGAAGCCTACGAGGGCGTTTTTCGGGAGGCCTTTCCCCCCGAGGAGCTAAAGCCCCTTTTCGCCATAGAAAAGATGCGCTCGGAAGGCCAATATGACACTCTCGGCCTATTTTACGCCGGCAAGGCCTTGGGCTATATTTGCTGCTGGCTGGATGGAAAATATGTGCTTATAGACTATCTCTGCGTTGCAAGAGAAAGCCGCAACGGCGGCCTCGGCGCAAAGATAATTGAGCTTATACAAAGCTTCTACCCCAAGGGAACTGTTTTCATCGGAGAGGTTGAAGCCCCCACGGGAGACGAGGAGGCGGACAAGATTATCCACCGCCGCCTTGGTTTTTACGCCCGCTGCGGAGCTAAGCCCATGAGCTATGACTGCGCCCTTTTCGGAGTTCACTACAAGACCATAGTCTGGTGCGAGGGCGAAATAGACGAAGAAGAGCTTTGCCGCCGCCACGACGGATTTTACAGACGAAATTTCACCCCCGCCCTTTACGCCGGTGCCATTCAGCTGCCTTTGAAAGAGGGAGAAAAGCCCTTCGACAGGCGGGAATGGGACGAGCGCCCAAATTCTAACTGAGGGAGATAGATATATGATTATTATGAGCGTTGAATCCACCTGCGATGAAACTGCGGTGGCTCTTGTCCGCGACGGACGAGAGGTTTTGACGGACCAAATATTTTCTCAGGCCGACCTCCACGCCATTTATGGCGGCGTTGTGCCCGAAATTGCCTCCCGAGGCCATGTTGAGGTTATCTATCAGCTGGCCGACCGCGCCATTGCCGCGGCGGGCATAGAGAAAAAGGATATAGACGCCGTGGCCGTAAGCTTTGCTCCCGGTCTCATTGGCGCCGTGCTGGTTGGCGTTAACTTTGCCAAAAGCGTTGCCAGCGCCCTTGGCGTGCCCCTTATCCCCGTCCACCATGTCCGCGCCCACATGGCCGCAAACTACCTTGCCTACCCCCAGCTTGAGCCTCCCTTTGTATGCCTTGCCATCTCCGGCGGCAACACCATAATTGTGGATGTGCGCTCTTACACGGATATGCGCATCGTTGGCGCCACCCGCGACGATGCAGCAGGAGAATGCTTCGACAAAACCGCCCGCGTTTTGGGTCTTGGCTATCCCGGCGGCAAGCCCGTGGACGATCTCAGCAAGGGCGGCGACGACAGGAAGTATGTTCTCCCCATCTCCCATATTGACGGCCATCCCTATGACATGAGTTTTTCCGGTCTCAAAACCGCCGTTATTAACCTTGTCCACAACGCCCAGCAGAAAGGCGAGGAGCTGGATAAGCCCAGCCTTTGCGCATCCTTTGCCAAGGCCGTCAGCGACAGCCTTGTGCCCCGCACCATAGCTGCCGCCGGGGAGCTTGGCTACACAAAGCTTGTTGTTGCAGGCGGCGTTGCCGCCAACAGCCGCATCCGCGCCGATTTCGAAGCCGCCGCCAAAAAGGCGGGTCTTGAGCTTTTCGTGCCTCCCCTTCGCCTTTGCGGCGATAACGGAGCCATGGTGGGCGCTCAGGCTTACTACGAATATCTCTCCGGCAACACCGCAGACAGCGACCTCAACGCCTACGCCAGCATGGATCTGGACTCCGTGAGGTAAAAGGCCATGGACGAGAACATTCACGCTGGCCACCGCGACCGTCTGAAAGAGCGCTTCGACGAAAACGGCCTGAAGGCCTTCAGCGATATTGAGGCGCTGGAGCTGCTGCTTTTCTACGCCATCCCCCGATGCTCCACCAACGAGATTGCCCATAGGCTTATAGACCGCTTCGGCTCTTTTAAGAATGTTATGGAGGCCGATGCCAGCGAGCTTAGCCTTGTGAAGGGCGTTGGAGAAAATGCCGCCCGACTTATCCGCATAGTTAGCGCCATGAATGCCCGCTACCTTGCCGCAAACAGACGCACAAAGGGCAGCATTTTAGGCAGCACCGAGAGCATGGTGGAATATATGTATCCCCTTTTTGCCTACACCCGGGATGAGCTGGCTTTTGCCATCTGTCTCAACGGCGCAGGCGCGGTTATTGGCTGCCATGAACTGAGCAAGGGCATGAGCAATAAGGTGGAGTTTTCTGCCCGACAGATTATCTCTCTTGCATTGCGGGACAACGCCATTTACATGATTTTGGCTCATAACCACTTAAACGATATAGCCCTGCCCTCCAAGGCCGATGTTGCCAGCACCAAGGCCATTGAGGAATTGCTGGGGAGCATAGGCGTTTGCCTTTTTGACCATTTTATTATCAGCGGCAACGAATATGTTTCCATGAGGGAGAGCGGCTTTTTCAAAGATGAATAAATCTTAGTCAAAAAGGCGGCCTCACATAGGGATTTATACGCTCCAAAGTGTATCTTTTCCCGCAATACTTTGAAGAAAATCCATGGCAGGCGACAGCCTTGCCATGGATTTTTTCTTTGTCTTGCAGAAAAATATATTACTTTGGAGTGCTTTGCAGTTTTGAATAGAAGGTTTTTTTCTTGCCCCCTTTTCCGGCTCTTGCAGAAATACTTTGTGTATTTCAAAAGAGACGGGGACAGCTGCGGGGAAAAAGATTCATTCAAAACCGTACAAATCCCTATGTGAGGCCGCCTAAAGTGCAGCCACTTTTTTTGTGCAGATTGCGAGGGAGCAGGATGTTTTTTCATCCTTGCTCCCTTTTGCAATGCCCTCCTTGCTCTATGGTGCAAGGCTTACGTTTATGCAAACCCATAAGACATGTAGAAAACTATGCAAAATGCCGTTTGCTGGATTGTAAATAACTGGTAAAATTCCAGCAAAGCATTGGGGCGCAAGGCTTTCGCGCTTGTTGACAAGCTTGTGGAAAGTGTTGATAACTTTTGGACATGTGGATTATTTTTCATTTTTATGTAAAGCATAATTGGCGTTTTTGCGCCTTGCGTTCTCCATGTCAACACAAAATCCTAACGCATTTTTAGATTATCAGCAAAAATCTTTGTGCAAAAAGACGTATTGACAGCTTTGATGTCGAGGAGTGTCGAAACGGCTCTTTTACCATGTATTACTATCTGTAATCATCGGTCTTTTGGTTGACTTTGGCATGGGTGTGTGATATAATTTTTTGCCTGAGAAAATGCTGGTGTAGCTCAGTCAGTAGAGCATCTCACTCGTAATGAGAAGGTCACGTGTTCGAGTCACGCCACCAGCTCCATGAAAAAAGCCCCTTTTGTCGTAGGCAAAAGGGGCTTTTTTCAATGATGTTTGCCTTCGGCAAATGATGTTGGCTGCGCCAATGATGCTTCCTTCGGAAATGATGTCGCTTCGCTAATGCTTTAAGGCAAACGTCGCATCATTGCGGAACGTAGTGGAGCAACATCATATTTGCGAAGCAAATGCATCATATCACCGTCAGGTGATACATCACTGAAATATCTGGAGATTTATTATATAGTCAATTGCAAATGGGTGATTGCATGAAAGAAAATAGGCTTGTGGAACTATCAATGGAGTTCTCTGTAGATATTATTAACCTGGTAAAGGTTTTGAAATCCAGCCACGAATCAATTATTTCCAACCAAATTGGCAGAAGCGGCACTTCTATAGGAGCGAATATCCACGAAGCACAATACGCGCAAGGAAAAAAGGATTTTATATCCAAGCTTGAAATTGCGCTCAAAGAAGCGAGCGAAACCGGATATTGGCTTGAATTGCTTTATCGCACAAAATACATAGATGCTCAGACGTTTAAGAAACTATCCTCTAAATGCACTTCATTAAGAGTGATGTTGATTGCATCCTGCCGCACTGCATAAAATAAAATTTTACGACTTCATTGGGGGTTAGGCGAGTTTATTTTCACCGCGACTCGCGGGATTTCCTACCCTTTCCCATTCTTGCAAATTCCCCCCAACTATGCTAACATATCCTTTGCTATTATAGAAATTCGAGGTTATTTATATGGGCATCAGTAAAGTTATAATGATAATCATGGCCACCTTTTTTGTTTTGGGTGCGCTGGACAGACTTTTCGGCAATAAAACCGGCATGGGCGAGCAGTTTGAAAAGGCCTTCGGCCTTATGGGCCCCACCAGCCTGACCGTTGTTGGTCTCATCTGCCTTGCTCCCGTGGCCGCTCCCCTTATTCTCAAGGTGGTTGAGCCTGTTTTTGGCCTTATTGGCGCTGACCCAGCCATGCTCCCCGGCGTGCTTCTCAGCTGCGACGTTGGCTACCACATCGGCGCCGAGATGAGCTCCGACCCCCAGATTGCTCTCTACGGCGGTCTTGTCGTAGGCTCCGTTATGGGCTTCGTCATCTCCTTCACCATTCCCGTGGCCTGCGGTCTTATCAAGAACGAGGATTACCGCTATTTCTCCGGCGGCGTTCTCATGGGCTATATCTTCGACCCCATCGCCTGCTTCATCGGCGGTCTTTGCATGGGTCTGCATCCCCTTGTTGTGCTCATTAACCTCATCCCCGTTATAGTTATCGCTCTTGCGGTTATTTTTGGTCTGCTCTTTGCACCCAGAGCCACCATGAAGGTTTTCCGCGTTTTCGCCAAAATCCTCCTTGCGGTTATCACCCTTGGCCTTTGCGCCGCCGCAATTCAGGCCATGACCGGCTTCGTTGTTATCCCCGGCATGACCCCCATCGTGGAAGGCTGGAAGACCATAGGCACCATCGTGCTGAGTCTCGGCGGCTCTCTGCCTTTGATGCACGCTCTGCGCTATGCCTTCTCCAAGCCCATTAACCGCCTTTCCTCCAAGGCCGGCATCAACGATGTTGCCGTTTTCTCCATCGTTCTGGCCTTCACCAGCCTTGTTCCCGGCTATTCCAAGTTCCACGAAATGAACCCCAAGGGCAAGCTTTATTACGCCGCCTTCTCCGCCAGCGCAGGCTGCATGCTGGCCTGCCATCTGGGCTTCCCCGCCTCCATTGACCCCACCATCGTCACCCCCGTGCTTATTGCCAAGGTCATCGCCGGCGTGCTGGCCATGTTCTCCGTTACCATTATGCATAAGCGCATTTTCAAAGCCGAAGAGCTTATGGACGCTGTCCCCGCAGAGGCATAAAAGAAAACAATCATTTACCCCCGAGTGATAATCCCTCGGGGGTTGTTTTTATGGTCAAAGGCGGGCGGCATTTTTGCCGCCCCTGCAGGGCGAAGGATTTAACGCTCCTTTAAAGGCCCCCTTCTCAAGGGGGCTGTCTGCAAAGCAAAAGGTGGGAGTGGGTGCAAGGTCTCAGCTTTATCCCCCCTGCCTCGCCTATCGGCGAGCCGTCCCCCCTTGAAAAGGGGGGCTTTAAAAGCTGACTTTCAGCTTTATCCCCCCTGCCTCGCCTATCGGCGAGGCATCCCCCCTTGAAAAGGGGGGCTTTAAAAGCGGAATTTTAAGACTTTTGCACAAGCATATCCCGGGGATAAGCCCCTTTTTCTTATAATTATCCTCACTTTTTTGATTGACTATGATTTGCCGCCATGGTAAAATGGCTGGATAGTATACACTGGTATACAAATATAAAAAAACGGAGTGTGAAAATCCACTATGGATGATGGCAGTATAGTACAGGCCATTATAATTATCTTGGTGCTGCTTTTCTTTGCAGCCTATTTCGCAATTTGCGAAACAGCCTTCGCCTCTGCAAGCAGAGTGAAGCTGAAAACCGCCCTCGACAGAGGCGACAGACGAGCCAAAAAGGCTCTTGCAGTTCTTGACAATTTTGACAAGGCAATCACCACCATACTTATTGGTACGAATATCACCCATCTTGCCGCAGCCAGCTATGTCACCCTCATGGTGACCAGAGCCTTCGCAGACCGTCCCGCAGCGTTGAACGCCGCCGTAACCGTCAGCACCGTTATCACCACCATTGTGGTGTTCATGGTGGGCGAAATGCTGCCCAAGAGCATAGGCAAGAAGTATGCCCAGCATATTTCCCTCTCCACCGCCGGAACACTGGCTCTTTTCATGACCGTGTTCACCCCCATTTCCGTGGTTCTCACCGCCATAGGTCAGGGCTTCGCCGCTCTCACCAAGGGCGACAAGGAAGTAACCGTCACGGAAGATGAGCTTTATGACATCATCGAGGCCATGACCGACGAGGGCGAGCTGGAAGAAGAGCAGGGCGACCTTGTTCAGTCCGCTTTGGACTTCGGCGAGACCACCGTTGACAGCATCCTCACCGCCCGCGTGGATCTGGACGCAGTTAACGTTGCCGCCGCTCCCATCGAAATTGTGGAGCAGGTGAAAAAAGCCCGCCACAGCCGCCTGCCCGTTTATGAAGGCAGCGTGGACAACATCATAGGCACCATGCAGGTTAGAAAGTTCATCCGCGCATGGCTGAGCCTCGGCGACAAAACCGACATCCGCGCCATTTTGGATGAGCCCTACTACATCCATTGCTCCACCAACATCGACGAGCTTTTGCAGATTATGAGCCAGCGCCGCTGCTCCATGGCCATAGTATCCGACTCTTACGGCGGAACTTTGGGCATAGTCACCGTTGAGGACATCATCGAAGAGCTGGTTGGCGAGATTTGGGACGAAGAGGACGAGGTTATCGAGACCATGACCAAAAACTCCGACGGCAGCTTCAGCTTCCTCGCCGACGTGGATATTGAGGACGCCTTTGACTTCATGGACTACGAAGACCCCGACGATTTCGACTTTGAGCACAAGCTCCTTGGCGAATGGGCCTACGAGCAGTTTGACATTATCCCCTCTCAGGGCGACAGCTTTGAGTACAACGGCCTCACCGTTACCGTTGAGAAAATCGAAGTTCGCCGCATACTCAAGCTGCGCATCACCCTCCCCGCAGCCGCCGCTGAGGAAGGAGGCGAAGAATAATGAGCTTTTATATTATCGCCGCAATTATCTGCATAGTGCTCTCTGCATTCTTCTCCGGCTCTGAAATGAGCCTTTCCTCCGCAAACCGCCTGCGTCTTGAGAATATGGCTCAGGACGGAAACCGCTCCGCAGCCATGGCCGTTAAGCTTATTGACCGCTTCGACCACACCCTTTCCGCAATTTTGATAGGCAATAACTTCGTTAACATTGCCCTTTCCAGTATTTCCTCCCTTATCGCCATCGTTGTATGCCGCGCCGAGGAATATACATGGCTGGCCACCGTGATATGCACTGTGCTGGTTATCATCTTCGGCGAGACCATGCCCAAGATTGTGGCCAAGAAGAACGCAAACCGCCTTTCCACCGCCGTGGCATGGCCTCTGCGTTTCCTGAGCATTATTCTCACCCCCATCATCTTCATCGTTGTGGGCATTGTCCACCTCATCACTCTCCCCCTGAAGGGCGAAAAGAGCGAAGATGACGCCGAGGCCGCCGTTGAAGAGCTGCAGAACATGATTGAAACCGCCGAGGAAGAGGCTGTTCTGGACGAGGATCAGAGCGAGCTTCTGCACAATGCTCTGGACTTCAACGATACCTCCGTCAGCGAGGTTATGACCGCCCGCGTGGACATGGAGGCCATAGACATCGAGGACGATCCCGACGAGATTTATGCCTACCTTGCTCAGACCGATTATTCCCGCATCCCCGTTTATGAGGGCAGCGTGGACAACATCATCGGCGTGCTGAGACTTAACCGCTATCTCAAGGCTCTGCTGGATAATCCCCGCCCCGACATTCGCTCCCTGCTTATCAAGCCCTGCTATATATATAAGACCACCAAACTCCCCAATGTTCTGGAGCAGCTGAAAAAGGCTAAGCTCCACCTTGCCATAGTCACCGATGAATACGGCGGCTGCACCGGCATTGTCACCATGGAGGACGTTTTGGAGTGCATAGTTGGCGAGATTTGGGACGATACCGACGAAATCGAGGCCGAGGAAGTTATTGAGCGCCCCGACGGCGTTTATGAGCTGGATGGCGACATGGCCATTGGCGACTTCATCGAGCTTATGGGTTATAGCGAAGAAGCTTTTGAAACCGAAAGCTCCACCGTTGGCGGCTGGACCCTTGAAGTGTTCGGCGCATTCCCCGAAGAGGGCGAAAGCTTCCGCCACGAAAACCTCTCCGTAACCGTTCTGAAAATGGACGGCCTTCGCGTTGAGCGCGTGCTCATCAAGCGGGAGGATGGCAGCGAAGAGGAAGAATAAAATATCTATAATACCCTGTATGTAAGCCATACGGGGTATTTTGTTTTGGTGCATTTAAAGGCCCCC
>JAFYUG010000059.1 GCA_017558545.1 Oscillospiraceae bacterium
CATGCGGGAGATAAGACCAACAGTTGCGCCGGAGCTCATGGCCTCGTCGATGATAACGGCGTCGGCGGGGGCGTTTTTGGCGGCCAAAGCGGAGGGAGCGCCGTCTTTCTTGGCGTTGAGGGCAAGGAACACACTTCTAAGGCCGTATTTTTCCTTTGCATAGGCGGCGGCTTCGCCGAACATGGCGGCCTTTTCGTTATAGCCTGCCCAGTTTCTCAGGCAGAAGCAGATATGCTTATCCTCTTTATTAAGGCCGTGGCGCTCCATAAGGGCGTCAATCTCACCTTCGGGGGCAGGGGCAATGAAGAGGGCGGGGTCGGAGGCCACCAAAATTTCGGGCTTATCCACACCCATGGACTGAAGCTCGCGGAGAGAATGCTCCTCGCGAAGGGTTATGGCGTCAACATTCTTATTGATAATTCTTGCGGCCCACTTGCGGTTAGTATCTCTGTTCACGGGACCCATGCCGCAGCCATACATAAGCACCTTGCAGCCTCTTTTCTTGGCTGCCCGGAGAGAGAAGAGATAATACCAAATGCTGCGGCTGGATGTTACATCCTGAATGAGGCTGCCGCCGCCGTTGATATAGAGGGCGCTATTTTTCATAGCGGAGAGGAAGCCGGGGATATCGAAGGTATGGAGAGCCTTAACGCCGTGCTTGAGGGCGGTTTCCTCCACACTTCTGGTTATAACGGTGAGGGGCATATCGGGGTCGATGCTGCGCATTTCCGCCAAAATGGCGTCCAGAATGGCCTCGTCACCTGCGTTGGCCATGCCGTAGGCTCCGCAGATAAGCACGCCTCTCTTACCTCCGTCCTTGCGCTCATAATAGTCGCGGAGAATGTGGCCATAGATGGCCTTCTGCTTCTCGGCGGTGGCGGCGGCGGAGAACTCCGTGGAGGCTCGGTTATAGAGGGCGGCGGCATACTTCTCTCTCAAAGCAGGAGAGGATGCCAGCTCCACAAGGCATTTGGCCAGCTCATGATAGTTGCCGGCCTCGAAAAGGAGACCGTGCTCCCGGTGGTTAATGAGCAGGGGCACACCGCCGACGCGGCTTGCAACGGTGGGCAAATGTGCTCTTGCGCCTTCGGTGAGGGCATAGGGGAAGGTTTCGGAAAGGCTGGTGAGGGTATTAATATCCAGCGCTCTGTAAAACCTCTCCACATTGCTCTGCCAGCCTGCAAAGCAGCAGAGATTTTCTATGCCCAGCTCTTTGGCAAGAGCCTTGAGGGCATCGGCATCCTGACCGTCTCCGGCTATGAGCAGGCGCAGTTCCTCCCTCTCCTTCTGAGCCTCGGCAAAGCCACGGAGAAGGGTGGGAATATCCTTGATGGGGTGGAAGCGGGCGGCTATGCCCACCACCAGATTTTCCTCTGTCCAATCAAGGCCAAGGGATGCGAAAAACTCCCTGCGCTCTTCCTCGCTCTTTTCCTGCTGGCTTTCAAACTCAACGCCGTTATAGATGGCAAAAATGCGGTTGGCATCAAAGCCGCGGCTTATGAGCAGCTGGCGCATGGCATCGGAAACGCCTATATGATAGTCCATGCGGCGCAGGGCTATGGCGTTGAGGCTGCCATAGGTGACGCGGGCAAAGGGGCGTCC
>JAFYUG010000060.1 GCA_017558545.1 Oscillospiraceae bacterium
CAACCTCGGTTCCGGTATGCCTTCCGGTGTCGGCTCCGTTGCAGCTGAAGAGGAGATCAACGAAGGCATGACCTGCTCCGTCGAGTCCGGCCCCATGGGCGGACAGGTGCAGGAAGGCCTCTCCTTCCCCGGCGTTGCCAACGCAGAATGCATCTTCACCCAGACCGATACCATCGACATGTATGATGGCGGCGTTCTTGATATGGCATTCCTCGGCGGTGCTGAAATCGACGAAAAGGGTAACGTCAACGTTTCCAAATTCGGCGGCCGTTCCATCGGTGCCGGCGGTTACATCGACATTTCCCAGAACGCCAAGAAGGTATTCTTCATGGGCACCTTCACCGTTGGCAAGCCCGACATCGAGATCACCGGCTCCGGCCTGAAGATCAACACCGATGGCGGTGTTAAGTTCGTCAAGGAAGTTCAGCAGGTAACCTTCTCCGCAGACTTTGCACGCAAGCACGGTCAGGAGATCAAGTACATCACCGAGCGCGCAGTATTCCAGCTGGGTGAAAAGGGTCTTGAGCTTATCGAAATCGCTCCCGGCGTTGACCTTGAGAAGGACATCCTGGGCAAGATGGCATTCACTCCCGCTATCTCCCCCGACCTCAAGCTCATGGACGAGCGTCTCTTCAACCCCGCTGTTATGGGTCTGAAGTACGACAAGCGCTAAGCTATACTTATTTAAATTTAAAGGAGACAGTTTTTTACTGTCTCCTTTTTCTTATGGTATTAAACAATCCCTCAGTCTGCTTCGCAGCCATCTCCCTTTACACAAGGTAGCCCTTAAATGAGAAAAAACTGCTTGTTCAAATAAACAAGCAGTTTTTCTATAATTATATAATGTATATCAGCCCTGCTTATAGGTCTCGAGGAACTTGCCCATACGGAGCATTGCGTCATAGATGACGGGAGCTTCGGGGAGCATTACAAGGCGGAAATGGTCGGGCTCAGCCCAGTCAAAGCCGCTGCCGGGGATGAAGAGAATGTTGGTTCCGTGGAGCACATCCATAGCAAACTGCTTATCGCTGGTGATATTGAAGCGCTTGGCATCAATTCTGGGGAAGAGGTAGAATGCTGCATGGTTCTTAACATAGCTGATGCCGGGAATCTGATCCAGAGCGCGGCAAGTGGCCTCGCGCTGCTCATAAATACGGCCGCCGGGAACCATCATGGCCTGAGTGCTCTCGTTATCGGCAAGAGCAGCGGGAATAACAAGCTGGGTAAGAGCATTGCCGCAAAGACGCATGGCAGCGATCTTCTGAATGTTCTCAACAGCAGCGGTCTTGAAGCTTTCAGGACCGGAAACGCAGAGCCAGCCGCAGCGGAAACCGCAGATAATATGGCTCTTGGAAAGGCCGTTGAAGGTGATAACGGGCATATCGGGAGCCAGAGCAGCGGTGGAGGAATGGGTATAGCCATCCATCAGCAGGCGGTCATAAATCTCATCGGAGAGGAGGAGCAGGTTATGCTCGCGGGCGATTTCAATCATGCCCATGAGAATTTCATCGGGATAAACTGCACCGGTGGGGTTATTGGGGTTGATGATAAGGAGAGCCTTGGTCTTGGAAGTGATCTTGCTTCTGATGTCGGCAAGGTCGGGATACCAGTTGCTCTTTTCATCGCAGATATAGAGAACGGGCTTAGCACCTGCAATAACGGTGAGGTTAGTCCATAGAGAGTAGCTGGGATAAGGAATGAGAATCTCGTCGCCAATCTCGAAGAGAGCGGTGGAAACCATCTGAGCAACTTCGCTGACGCCGTTGCCGATGAAGATATCATCGGGAGTTACACCCTGAATGCCTCTGCCAAGATGATAGCTGCAGATTGCATTGCGGGCTGCGGGCATACCCTTCAGGTCGCAGTAAGCAACGGCCTTATCGGCGTTCTCAAGGAGAGCGTTGCGGACGCTATCGGGCATGGTGAAGCCAAAGGTTGCGGGGTTGCCGGTGTTCAGCTTGAGAACATCGATGCCCTGAGCGGACATGCGGTTAGCTTCAACAAAAATGGGGCCTCTGATATCGGAATGGACATCAGCCATTCTTTCAGCAATTTTAATATTCATAATTGAAAAACTCCTATAATCGCAATTGCCTTGTATTATACCACTATTAAAATAAAATTGCACCTATTATTTTGGGATTTTTTAAAAATTATCTATATATTCAAAATCCTTAGCGATATGTTCACTCCCCTTTTATTGACTATTACAATAATATGGGTTAAAATAATTAAACAAAATATTAACCAAAGGTGAAAGCCATGGATTATAGACAAGACGCCCCGAAAATACTTCGGGATTTCTTAATTTATCACGAAACTATCAAGGGTCATTCCAAGAAAACCGTGGACGAATATTATCTTGACCTGAGAACTTTTTTCCGATTTCTCAAGCTCAACCGCAACATGGTTCCCCGCACCACGGATATAGAGGAAATCCCTATTTATGATATAGACCTCGATTTTGTCAAAACTGTTACTCTCACCGAGGTTTACGAGTTCCTCTCATATCTCAGCCGCGACAGAGTTAAAAATCAGCGCAGCAGAGATACGGAGTACGGCATTTCCGCATCATCCAGAGCAAGAAAAATTGCCTCTATCAAGAGCTTTTATAAGTATCTAACAGTTAAAGCTAAGCTTATAGAGATTAACCCCGTGCAGGATCTGGACTCTCCCAAGCTCCCCAGAACTCTTCCCAAATATCTCAGCCTTGATGAAAGCCGTCAGCTTCTTAATTCCATAGACGGTAAGCACAAAATCCGCGACTATTGCATTATCTGCATTTTCCTCAACTGCGGTTTGCGTATAAGCGAAATTGTTGGTCTTAACCTCAATGACATAAGAAGCGACAGCATCCGCGTTATGGGTAAGGGCTCCAAGGAGAGAATTGTTTATCTCAATGATTCCACCGCAGCCGCCATAAACGATTATCTTTTGGAGCGCCGCAGCATTGCCGCCATAGACAGAAGCGCTCTTTTCCTCTCCAACCGCCGCACCCGCATGAGCCGCGAATCTGTTCACGCAATGGTGAAAAAGAGCCTTTTGAGAGCGGGACTTGACTCCAGCAAGTATTCAAGCCACAAGCTCAGACACACGGCAGCCACCTTGATGCTGCAAAACGGCGTTGATGTTCGCACCCTTCAGGAGCTTTTAGGCCACGAACACCTGAACACCACCCAGATTTATACCCACGTTGATAATTCTCAGCTGCGCTCCGCCGCCGCC
>JAFYUG010000061.1 GCA_017558545.1 Oscillospiraceae bacterium
GAGGAGAAGACCGAGTTCGACGTCGTCATGACCGACTTCGGCGCTGAGAAGATCAAGGTCATCAAGGAAGTCCGCGGCATCACCGGTCTGGGCCTGGCTGAGGCCAAGGCTAAGGTCGAGGCTATCCCCGCTGTCCTGAAGGAAGCTGTCTCCAAGGAAGAGGCAGAAGAGATCAAGGCCAAGCTCGAAGCTGTTGGCGCAAAGGTCGAAATCAAGTAAGTTTATTCTTGATAATTATAAAGAAGCACTGCTTTTGCAGTGCTTCTTTTTTTTGCATTCAGGCGTGGACACAACCTCCCTCCCTCTGACGAGGGAGGTGGCTTCGCCCCAGGCGAAGTCGGAGGGAGAGACAAAATAGTGAGAAATTTGCTTTTCTGCTTGACCATCATTTTATTCTCTCCCTCAGTCGCTTCGCGACAGCTCCCTCATCAGAGGGAGCCTTAGATAGTGCAAGGTAGTGTTATATGCACTAACATCTTGAAAATCTTTTTGATATATGAGATAATCTTCAAAACTAAAGCTCAATTGGGGAGGAAATCACCATGCCCAGATTTTTCATGGCCGGCAGCAATATTGCAGGCGGCGTTGCATATATCTCCGGCGCTGACGCCGACCATATCAAAGTTCTTCGCCTTAAAATCGGCGACAAAATCGTAATTTGCGACGGCAACAAAAATGACCACTATTGCCGCATCAAGAGCCTCGCTCCCGGTGCCGTGGAGGCCGAGGTTATAGAGAGCGTTGTCTGCCCCGCCGAGCCCAGCGTCCATGTAACCGTTTTGGCCGGCGTTCCCAAGCAGGGCGAGCGCAGCGACTATATTGTTCAGAAATGCACCGAGTCCGGCGCTTCTGAAATTGTCTTTTTCATGTGCCACCGCTGCGTGGCCAGACCCGACCCCAAGGGCATGGAGAAAAAGCTCCAGCGCTGGCAGCGTATAGCCGAGGAGGCCGCCAAGCAGTCCGGTCGCGGAATTATTCCCAAGGTTCGGGCAGTTAATAGTTTTGCCGAGGCTTTGGACATTGCCATCAAGACCGACCTGCCCCTTTTCATGTATGAAACCGGCGACAGGGTTGAGCTGCGCGAAGCCATTGAGGCCGCAGGAGATATTTCCTCCGCCGCCATCATCACCGGCCCCGAAGGCGGTTTTGAGCCTTTCGAAGCAGATTTGGCCGCAAAAATCGGCATTAAGCTCTGCGCCATGGGTCCCCGCATTCTCCGCTGCGAAACCGCGCCCCTTGCCGCCCTCACCGCCTTGATGTACGCCACGGGCAACCTTTGATAAATAATGTGATTAGAAAAGCTCCCTTTAGGCGGACTCACATAGGGATTTATACGCTCCAAAGCGTATCTTTTCCGGCAATACTTCATAAAAAAGCCATGGCAGGAGACAGCCTTGCCATGGCTTTTTTACGGCGGCAGTGAGCAGCCGCCCTACGGTGGCGCGGGAAACTAAAGACTAATCGTAGGGGCGAGCATCGCTCGTCCGCGCATCGAACGCATTTTGTCCATACAATTCGGGCTGTCGAGGACGCCAGCCCCTACAAATGACACATAGTAAATTGGAGTCATTGCGAGGAGGCCGTTGGCCGACGTGGCAATCCGTAGCCAATATGCGGCGGCGCGATGTGGGCATCGCGCCCTACAAGGCGTTAATAATTTAAGTCATTGCGAGGAGGCCGTTGGCCGACGTGGCAATCCGTTACCCATATGCGGCGGTGCGGAAACTAAAATTACGCATTTCAAGGCTCCCCTATTCGAGGGGAGCTGTCACACGAAGTGTGACTGAGGGGTTTCGAGAGGGCATTGAGCGGCTAAATAAGTGCTCAGATAATCGTTCAAACACCGAACTCAGTAGGGGCGACCTTCGGTCGCCCGCGGGCGAACACAGTTCGCCCCTACAAGCTCAAAGTTTTTTGCACTCAGATAATCATAGAAACCCCTCCGACTTCGCCTAAAGACGAAGCCACCTCCCCTCAAATAGGGGAGGCTTTAAAATGGTAAAAACACCGACCTTGCACAAGGTCGGTGTTTTGCTATTTATTATCCTTACTCAGCGCGTCTATCGCCCCAGAAGAAAATGGCGATGGTGCCGGGGCCGGTGTGGCTGCCGATAACGGTGCCGATATTATTGATGAGAACCTTCTCCTTCAGCTTGGGGAACTTCTCTTCAATGGCGTCGGCCACCTCGCGGGCATCCTCAATGCAGGCGGACTGGCACATATAGCACTTATCGCTATAATCGTAGCCATCAGCGGCAAACTCTTCCATGCGCTTGACTATCTCCTGCAGAACCTTCTTCTTGCCTCTTACCTTAACGCGGGGAACGAGGTGGCCTTCGGTGTCCATATTCATGAGGGGGCAGATATTCAGCAGACCGCCGAACACACCGGAGGCCTTGGAAATGCGGCCGCCCTTGACAAAGAAGGTGAGGTCGGTGGAAAGGAACCAAATCTGAAGATTGAGCTTATTTTCCTCTGCCCATGCGTGGACTTCGTCAATGCTCTTGCCCTCGTCCCGAAGGTCGGCAAGCTTATCCACAAGAAGGCCGAAACCGGAGGAGGCAGCCAGAGAGTCCACAACATAGATCTTGCGCTCGGGATAGCGCTCGGCGGCAATGAGGGCTGCGTTGCAGGCGGAGTTATAGCTGCCGGAAATGCCGGAGGACAGGCAGACATGCAAAATATCCTGACCGCGGGAGAGAATGCTCTCGAAATGATCCAAATACTCGGAAATATTAACCTGAGCGGTGCGGGTATCGGCGCCCTCGCTCATGCGCTTATAAAACTCATCAAAGGGAATGGACTGGCCAAGGTCATCCATATACTCAACATCGTCCATGAAGTAATGGAAGCAGATATATTCAATGCCGCGGCTTTCGAAGTGTGCCTTGGAAAGGTCGGCAGTGGAACAGGCACTAAGTACAAAATTGCTCATGGGGTTTATTTTCTCCTAATCTTGTTTTTGGCGTTTTGCCTTTGTCCATTCTGCCTTATAAGCACTATTTTTGCAAACTACTATGCAGCGCAGCCTCTCTACTACGCGAAAACACCCACTCTACTAATAGTAGAGTGGGTGTTTTTAACATCAAAAAAGTGGCTTCGCACTTTTTTGACAAGGCTGCAGCCCGCTGCATCGCATAAAATGTGCGCTATATGCGCACATTTTATGCGATGCAGCGGGCTGATAAGTGTTTTTTCCGACGCCGCAGCGTTAAGAAAACATGCCGGTGGCATGTTTTTAGCGCAGGCCGCAGGAGCTATGCTCCGAGGAGGGAACTAAGTGTCGCCGGAAAAAACTTATTAAATTTTTTCGCGTCTGCGGACGCGAACTCTGTGAGACATTTTTAAATGCAAAATCTCCAATTCTGCTATTCACAGAACTGGAGATTGCTAATCATTTGCTCTTCTTTTTGCGTTTTATGCGCTTGTTGCCTATCTGGAAGCTGAGATATACAACCACTTCGGCAGGAATAGCGATAATAAACATCTGCCAGAAATTATACTCCAAAAGTACGAAGTAAATCAAAGCCAGTATGCAAAGCACCAGAGCGCCCACTATATACATATTGTGCTTACCCTTAAACCAAATGGAGTTGAGCACCAGCCATGTTATCAAGGACACGGGTACGGCGGCAACGAAGCCTATCCAATGGGCATAACCCAAAAGCCAGGCCACGACGAACTCCGCAACGGTGAGAGTCCATATACCGGCTATGCAGGCAAGGGTGATGAAAAGGCGGCTATAGCTCTCCGTTTCCTCGCCGGGACTCTGAGGCTTTTCCCATTGATCGTGGCTGGAAATGAGATAATCCACACTTACGCCGAAAAGCTCCGCCATGCACTTGAGCACATAGGCATCGGGGACGGATTCTCCCCTCTCCCACTTGGAAACGGACTTATCGGAATAATGGAGCTTTTCGCCCAGTTCAGCCTGAGTTAGCCCCGCCGCAGTTCTAAGCTTTATTAAGTTGCTTGCGAAAATTATTTTAAGTTCATCCATTAATAAAAATATCCTAAGAAAAATTTCTATTTATTTTACCCTTTTTTCCTCCACATTGCAAGAAAAAAAGAACTCGTGCCCCTGCTTAAGTGCTTGGGGCACGAGTTTAATAGCTTCTTGCTTACTTCTTAAGCTGGGAGAAATGCTCCTTGGTGAGCTTGATAACAACGCCGCTGAGGCCAAGCAGAGCCACAAGGTTGGGCAGAGCCATGAAGCCGTTGAGGGTATCGGCAATGTTCCAAACAAGGCTCATCTTCAGGGTGGAGCCAATAACAACGGCCACAACGAAGATAAGCTGATAAATTCTCAGACCCTTGCCCTTGAAGAGGAACTCAAAGCAGCGGGTGCCGTAGAGAGACCAGCTGAGAACGGTGGAGAGAGCGAAGAGGCTTATGCCCACGGCAATGATGAGAGCGCCAATTTTGCCGCCGAATACAGTTCCGAAGGAATCTGCCATCAGAGCGGTGGAGTCCATAGCGTTGGAGCCCCAATCGATGGCAAGGCCGCCTGCCTGAGCATCAGCGGTGCAGATGAGCATGCAGATGCTGGTGAGGGTGCAGATAACGATGGTATCCATGAATACTTCGAAGATGCCGTAAAGACCCTGCTTAACGGGATCCTTTTCGGAGGAAGCAGCATGGGCAATGGGAGCAGAACCGAGACCGGCTTCGTTGGAGAATACGCCGCGGCCTACGCCCTTCTGAATGGTGGTCATAATAGCAATGCCGGTGGCGCCGCCCAGAGCTGCGTCAGCGGAGAAAGCACCCTTGAAAATCATGCCGAAGGCGGGGCCAATGGCATTGAGATTGGAGAAGATAACGATGAAAGCGCCGATGATATAGATAGCAGCCATAACGGGAACCAGCTTTTCGGTTACGGAGCCTATGCGCTTGATGCCGCCCAACAGAACAAGAGCAACGATGATGGCGATGATAACGCCGATAACGATGCTGCTTACGGGAACGGTCTGGCCGAAGAGAGCAACGGTGGTGGCTGCGGTGTTGCCGCCGAACTGGTCAATGGCGTTGTTGATGGAGGAGGCAATGGTGTTAACCTGAGTCATGTTGCCGATACCGAAGGCTGCAAGAGCGCCCAGCACGCAGAATACATAGCCCAGCCATGCCCAGCCCTTACCAAGGCCGTTCTTTATGTAGTACATAGGACCGCCAACCCAGTCGCCCTTGGCGTTGCGCTCGCGATACTTGATGGAGAGAACAACTTCGGCGTACTTGGTGACCATGCCGAAAAGAGCGCTGACCCACATCCAGAAAACTGCACCGGGGCCACCGACGATAATAGCGCCGGTTACGCCGGCAATGTTACCGGTGCCGACGGTTGCAGCCAAAGCGGTGGTAACGGCCTGCAGAGGTGTTACTTCGCCCTCGCCGGCCTCAACCTTCTTAAACATCTTGCCAACGGTATTCTTCATGGCATAGCCGAAGCGGCCAAACTGAATAAAACCAACGCGAATACTGAGGTAAATTCCGGTGCCCACCAGCAATATGAGCATCCAGGGGCCCCATGCATAGCCGTTGAGAACGTCTACAAATTCGCTGAACTTTTCCATTAGGGTCATTGTTTTTCTCCTTCCATCACTGCAAACATTATGAAAAACGCAAAAAGGGCAAGCCGAAAAACGGCATAGCCCCCCAGACAAAACTTCATAGCAAATTATACAAAAAACTTTTCTGTCCTTTTGCCTGAGAGAATTGGGGATTACCTCTCCCCTTGCGCCTTCTTTCTCCCGCGTCACTTACGCGGTTTTTCCAAAATGCTGTTTCTAAGCGGTTAAGTTCCAACACCGCCACATCCATTATATGCAGCTTCCGCGTCGGTCTTGCCTGCTTAGTTCCTGCAACGATATTTGATTGATACAAATATAATAATATATTTTCTTCAGCATTGCAATACGTTAAATTAACAGATTTTTAACTTTGGACAAATATTCAGCCAGCGCCTTGCACAAATCCGGTGGCTTTTTATGGTTTCTCGCAGTTCTGCGAAGCCAAATCCTCCCTTGCATAGCCGCTGCATATTAAAAACGCCCCGATTTTGCAAAAAGCGAATCGGGGCGTGTTGCCGGTGTTAGTCTTTTATAAGGCCGAGGCGTGCCAAGCGGGAGGTGATGCTGCCCGAGCTGCGCTCAAATTCAGCGGATAGCTCCTTGGTGGACATACCGGCTTCGTAGAGCTCTTTCAGCTTGCTATCGTCCTCTTTTGTCCAGGGCTTACCTGCATTAGCGGGCAAGGTTTTTGTGCGTTTTTTGGTGTCGAGGCTGTTCAAAACGGTGTAGAGCGCGCGGACGATTTCAGCTTTGTTGCAAACGCTGTCCTCCGGCAAAATCTCCCCCGTGGTGGGGTCAACGCCCTCTGCAAGGATGCTTATAATCTCTTTTGCTCTGATAATGTCCATGTTTGCCTCCTTGGATGATGTGTTACTCCGCATAAACATCCACCATTTTCTCCAGGCATATCGTAGTTACATTTTTATAGCCGCGGTCAAATCTGTCGGGAGGATAATTCATGCCGTCGTTTGCCCAATTGAGGATGATGCCTACAATAGCATGCGTAAAATATTCTGCAAGAAATTTCATGCCAAAAGGATCCATGTATCTTCCGTCAAGAAGATTTAGTATTTGTTGCCTTCTGTATCGATATATGTATTCAAACAAATGACTGCGCAGGCCGTTTTGCGCGGTAGATGCAAGGGCATTTGCATAAAATTCGCGTCGTTCATACATATAGTACAAGAGAGCATTAACAAAAAGCTTTCTATTTCCATCCTTGTCAATGATAATGTCGCTTGCTCCCAGTTCCTTGCATACATCGTAATCAAAGTACCAGCAAAGCAAATCTTGCTTGTCCTGGAAATGATAATAGAATGTTCGCCTGCTGATACCACATTCAGAAATAATATCTGAGACGGAAATTTTATCAAAGGCTTTGGTGCGCATAACAGTTTTTAGCGCTTCGGCTAAATCCAATTTAGTTCTATCGTGTGAAAACATATCAATACCTCGCACACATTTGCTCAAGTGTGCAAAAATTGCACACTTGGCGATAATTGACGGTGGCGCTACTTTTGTGCTTTATGATACAGTATGTTCATGAGAAAAGCAAGAATATTTGTATAATTATTATATAATATTTGAGCTTGAGCCGATCATTAACAGCACAGCTATAATTTTCGCAAGAAAAAATTTGCACACTTATCACATTTTGTGAAACGAATTATAAACGAAAGGGATGATGTACTATGATAGTTTCTGACCCCAAGGAAGCAAGAAGCAGAGGTAAACGAATATGGGACTCGTTGAGAGATCGACGGGATACTGAGCCAGTTTCATTTGAGCGTGCCTACCTTGTAACAGAGTCCTATCAGGCCACCGAGGGCCTGCCGGTACCTATTCGTAGAGCACGCGCACTTGAGCATGTTCTCACAAACATCCCGATATGGATTGATGACGAACAGCTGATTGTCGGCGATTTTGGAAGCCGTCCTATGGCAGCGGAATGTTTTCCCGACTTAGCAGCAGGATGGATTTTAGAAAATCTGGACGAAAGCACATCGCTATATAATTTCGGTGATCAGATAAACGACCGCCTCATCGAGATGAGCAAATACTGGGAGAACAAATCCGCAAAAGATGTCTTTTACCGGTATATTGGCGAAGAGGAGGAGGCAAAACTTAAGGAATACAGTGAGCTGGGCTCTTGGATTTTCGCTGCGTCCACCGAAGTGCAGACAGGAAAAGGTTGGAATGTAGCAGATTTTGAGCGAGGCATCAAACATGGTTACAGCGGGCTTATCGCACAGTGCGACGAGGAACTGAAAAACCTGAGAGTCCTCGACCTTGAGAGTATGAGGAAAGAGAACTTCCTCAATGGACTCAAAATTGCACTTCAAGCCGGTATAAAGTATTCTAAACGTTACGCTGCTCTTGCTGCCGAAAAGGCTGAAACCGCTGAAGGGCAGCGCAAAGAGGAGCTTCTGAAAATAGCAGAAGTTTGCAACCACATTCCCGAATTCCCCGCACGAAACTTCAACGAAGCCCTTCAGTGCATGCATTTTACTCACATAATCACTTTCTGGGACACCATGTTCAGCGGTCTTTCCTTTGGCCGTGTAGACCAGTTCCTGTATCCATACTACAAAAAAGATGTTGAAGCTGGCACAATGACCCGCGAAACTGCCGTAGAGCTTCTGGAGTGCTTCCGCGTGAAGCAGTCCTCCAAGCGCAACTTCTTCAATGCAGCGGCAAAGAAGGCTCTGTCCGGTGAAGTTCATCTTCACAACTGCACACTGGGCGGTGTAACCGCAGAGGGACGAGATGCGGTTAATGAATTGTCCTTTGTTTGGCTCGACGCTGCTGCCAATGCTCAGGTTGCACATCCCACGCTCTCCATTCGTTGGCACCCCAGAATAAATCATGACTTCCTGATGCGGGCTATGGAAGTATGCAAGCTCGGTCTTGGATTCCCCGCATGGTTTGGTGATCCCGGCGCAATCCAGTATCTGCTTGCTCGCGGAGCAACGCTGGAAGAAGCTCGCGATTATGCTATGGGTGGTTGTGTCCTCCATACTCTCCCCGGCAAAACAGCCTCCACCTTCCCCAGCGTCATGAATATAGCCAAGATATTTGAGGTAACCTTGCATAACGGACGAGATCCCCTGCGCGGCAACAAGCAGATTGGTCTCAAAACCGGTGAACTTCACGACCACAAAACCTACGAGGACCTTTACGAGGCCTTCAAAGCGCAGCTTTGCCATTTCACCGGTATTTCCACCGCACACCTCAATAGAGTACGCATAGTTCGTTCCGAAGTTTTCCCCGAGCTCTTTGTTTCTGCATTTTTTGATGACTGCATAAAGAAGGGCGAAAACATAATGGGTGCAGGCGCAAAATATCCCATTAATGCTCAGTATCTGCTGTCTGTAGGTGTTGTAGATGTTGCCGATTCTTTGGCAGCGCTGAAATATTGCATGTATGAGCGCAAGCTGTTTGAACCGGATGAGCTTATTGCCGCACTCAACGCAGATTTTGAAGGCTATGACCGCATACTGAAAATCCTCAAGAGTGCACCCAAGTACGGCAATGATAATGACTATGCTGATGACATCGCTGCCGAAATTTATAGTTTCCTCGTAAAACGCATGACCTCTCTGGAAGGCGCATATGGCTGCCACTATGAGGAAGCTCCCCACAGCCTGAGCTGGCACGGCACTACCGGAATGAAGACCGGAGCATTGCCCAGCGGACGCCATGCTCATGTTGCCCTTGCGGACGGTGCTGTCTCCCCCTGTCAGGGTTCTGACAAAAATGGTCCCACCGCAGTTCTCAATTCTGCAGGCAAGGTTGACCAAACTCCCATCTTTGGTACGCTCTTCAATATGAAGATACTCCCCAGTTCCCTTAAAACTCCTGAAGACTCTATGAAGCTCCTGTCGCTTATTCGCACGTACTTCAATGATTGCGGCGGAAAGCAGATACAGTTCAATGTGGTAGACAGAGAAACTCTGTTGGATGCTCAGGCGCATCCTGAAAAGTACCGCAACTTGATTGTTCGCGTATCCGGCTACAGCGCCCTTTTTGTTGAGCTTAATAAAACCATTCAGGATGAAGTAATTATGAGAACAGAAAATAGTTTGTAAAGGGGAGGTGCGATGACGGAACGCGGACGAATTTTCAATATCCAGCGATTCTCCACTCATGATGGTCCTGGTATAAGAACAACAGTATTTTTTCAAGGATGCCCAGTAAAGTGCTTCTGGTGCCAGAACCCGGAATCTCAGCCCATAAACTTTGTACTGATGTTCAACGAAGACAATTGCATAGGATGTGGAAACTGCGTTTCTCAGTGCCCGTTGTCTGTTCCCCAAATGGACGAGGGGTTCCCGAAATTCGACCGGGAGAAATGCTGCGGCTGCGGAAAATGCGCACAGTTCTGTCCTGTAGAGGCGCTGAAGCTTTCCGGATATGAAACCAGTGTCGAAGAAGTTTATAAGGAAATCATGAAGGACTATCTCCAGTATACCAATTCCGGAGGAGGGGTTACCCTTTCAGGGGGGGAGGTCATGCTGCAACCCGATTTTGCAGCTGCATTGCTCAAAAAGTGTAAGGAGAGTGGCCTGCACACTATTATTGAGACCTGTGGATTCGCTCCATGGGCAGCCTTCGAGAAGGTGATTCCCTATACGGACGAGTTCTACTGGGATATTAAGAAGGTAGATAGTTTTCTTCACCGACAAGCCACAGGCGTAAATAATGAGTTAATATTATCAAATGCCGAAAAGTTATCTAAGACAGGCAAAAATATGCGCTTCAGAATGCCGCTTATTCCCGGCTTTAACGACAATGAAGATGATATTTGTGCACTTAGGACGCTTGTGTGCGAGAGATTTGGCAGAGATGTTGAGTGTATTGACCTTTTGCGCTACAACTCTCTTGGCGAAATCAAGTTTCAACGCATAGGCCGCTCCAATGAAGCTCCGTCTATGCAACCGCAAACTGATGAACAAATAGAACACCTTAACATGTTGCTATACTCCAAATGATTTTGGAGTACAAATAAAAAAATTATGAGGAGGTTCCCAAATGAAAAAGAATATTAAAAGAATAGCAGCTCTTCTGTTGGCACTGACTCTTATGATGGCTATGGCTGCCTGCGGAAACAGTGCTCCCGCACCTGCTCCCGAAGCACCCGATTCCGGCAACGCCGATGCACCTGCCGCACCTGCTGCACCCGCTGAGCCCGGTGATGTTTCCTCTGACCCCAAAGTTTCTCTGCGCTATGCGGCTTCCAAGGCTGCTACCCACGCAAAGAGCATCCTCGCTCAGAGCTTCTTTGACAATGTATACGAGAAGACCGGCGGCACAGTAGAAATTGAAGGCTTCTGGTCCTCTTCTCTCGTTGCTGTTGCCAGCGCATGGGCCGAGACCATGGCAGGCGCAACCGACATTGTTGTCACAACCCCCGGCAATGAGAAGGACCACTTTGTAATCGACAATAGTCAGTATTTCTTCACTATTAGTGCAGACAGCTACGCTGATCAGGTTGCTGTTACCAAGGAATTTTTCGAAGCCACTCCTGAATACCAGGCAGAGTACGAAGACCTCGTTCCCGTTGTCTTCGAGTCTTCCGGTGGTGAACTTTACTTTGTAACGAAAGAACCCGTTCGCACCCTTACCGATCTTAAGGGTAAGCAGATTCGTGTCGTTGATGATATCAGCTGGGCAATCGTCGAAAATTGCGGCGGTATTCCCGTAAAGATGCCTCTGAGCGAAGTTTTTGATGCATTCAACAAGGGCCTCATCGATGGCGTTCTTATCGGCGTTTACAATGTTTATTCCAGCCAGTTTGATGAAGTAGCAGGCTATATTACCAACACCCACATTCAGGCTCCTGTAAATATGCAGCAGTTCATGCGCGCAGACGCTTATAATTCTATGACCGATGCCCAGAAAGCCGCATTCGACGAATGTGTTGTTGAGTATCAGCAGGCTATAGTTGAAGACGGTGCTGCTTGCGAGCAGATCGGCCTCGATTATGCTGCAGAAAAGGGCATGGAGATTATCGAATTCTCTGAGGACGACCTCGCCAGCCTCCGCGCAAGCCTTGAAGAAGACATTCAGGCCAAGGTTGCCGAGCTTAATGCAGCCGGTTATCCCGGTGACGAGATGTATGCTCGCGCACAGGAAATTATGGCAAAGTATACCAAGTAAACAAAAACTATTACGGCCCGACCCGATTTTTAATTGGGCCGGGCCAAGCCCGAGCTTTTCCGCGCGAAAGGAGTGTTTAAGCCTTGGAAAAAATCGTTTCTGTACTTAAACGAATACTTGAGTACCTGAGCGTAGCCTTTTTTGTTACTGCGCTTGTTATTCTTACGGCTAATGTTTTGTGCCGCTTGATTTTTGACCATCCGATCGCAGGTGTTTACGAGCTTGTTGGTCTATCCGGACTTCTTTTTGGCTCAGCAGCTATTGTCACATGCTCAATTTTGGAGGGTCATGTTGTTGTTGACCTTGTTATTGGCCACCTAAAAGGTGTCCCACATATCATTCAGATCATTATTGCTGAATTGCTTGAACTTGTTTACTATGCGTTCATGGCATATGCCTGCTGGGTACTGGCTGTTCAAAAAATTGTATCCCATGAAGTAGCCGATACAACAAAAATACCCCTTGGCGCATTCAGAATGTATATCGCTGTATGCCTGGTTCTTGCTGCAGTTGTAAAAATCTCAAAGATTGTATCTGCGAAAAAGCGCGCAAAGGAACAAGAGGCTCGCAGGGCTCGTTCTATTGAAGAACAAGCAAAAGACGTAGCTGACAACGCAGGCGAAGGCGCCGAATGAGGAGGGTAAGATATGAGTACTTTAATGATAGGCATAATTACCCTAGTAGCGCTGATAGTCTTGCTTCTTATAGGTGTTCCCGTCTCTGCTACTATGGGTATCCTTGGCATTGCCGGCATGATTTTCTTCAGTTCTCCCGCTGCAACCACGATGAAGATGGGCATGACGGCATTCCAGACAATGAACTCTTACAACTATACTGTTGTTCCACTGTTTTCGTTGATGGCAATGGTAATTTGCCATACCGGTGTTGGTGCAACTTTGTACGATTTCTTTTACAAACTGGTTGGCAGATTCCGCGGAGGTCTCGCAATTGCTACCATTTTGGCATGTGGTCTTTTTGCAGCAATTAGCTCCTCTTCTTCCGCAACCGCACTTACCATAGGCCTTATCGCTTTGCCTGAAATGCAGAAAGCCCGATATAAGCAGAGTATTTCTACGGGTAGTATTGTTGCCGGTGGTACACTTGGTCCCTTCATTCCTCCCAGCAGTATGATGATTCTCTACGGCATTATGGCAGAAGTCTCCATAACTAAGCTGTTTCTTGCCGGCATCATGCCTGGATTCGTATCCATAATTTTGTTCTGCATTGTCATTGCAATCCTTACTAAGCGCAATCCTGATGCAGCCCCTGCAGGTCCTAAGTTTACCGGACGTGAGATTTTTGCCAGCTTTACAAAATGCGGTGAGATCATCATCCTGATAATTATTGTTCTGGGTGGTCTTTTTGCAGGCCTTTTCACTCCCACAGAGGCTTCTGCTATCGGCGCATCCGGTGCAATAGTAATAACCCTTATTCGTAAAAAGCTTAATTGGCGCAAGTTTATTAACGCCTGTATGGGTGCACTTAAAAATGTAGGCATGATTTATGCCATGATAATAGGTGCAAACCTTATGAATTATTTCATGACCATGTCCGGAGTACCCAAGGCGCTTGCAGAATTGTTGCTTTCCTTTAACATGGCTCCCAAACTCATCGTAGTATGCATGGTTGTTATACTCATGATTCTGGGAATGTTTATCGACTCTATGGGAATGCTCTATCTGTCTATGCCAATTTTCTTCCCCATTATTAAGAGTCTCGGACTCGACCCCGTATGGTTTGGTGTTATTATGGTCGCTTGTGTAGAAATGGCCGTTGTTACTCCTCCCGTTGGCCTTAACCTCTTCGTTGTTAAAGGTATTGACCCGAGCGTACCGATGGGCACAATATACAAAGGATCGTATCCATTCTTTATCGCACAAATTCTGTGCATCGGTCTTATTATATTTATTCCTGAAATTGCCACATTCCTTCCCAACTTGTTGGGCTAAAACTAAATATTCCTTATGAAAAGGGGGGTAGAAAATGTCATCTTCGCTTAAAAAAGACCTTACCGTTGGTAATGTTGTTAAGCAACTTGCGGCATTTTCTATCCCCACTCTTCTTGCAAACGTTCTTCAGGCGCTATACGGCCTTGCAGATATGATTGTTGTGGGGCAATTTATTGGTGATGCCGGATTATCTGCAACGGGGTTGTGCAGCGAAGTAATGATCGTTATTTCGGCCACAAGTACGGGTATATGTACGGGCGGCACAGTAGTGTTGGCGCAATACATGGGACTTAAAGACTCAGAAAGCCAAAAAGCAACAATATCGACGCTTTTTATTCTCATGTGTGGTATTGCGGCTGCATTGACGGCTTTAGGCATTGCATTAACACCGGGTATAGTGCAATTGATGAGAACTCCGGTAGAGGCAGTGGAACAAGCAAATAGATATTTAAGCTACAGCTGTGGGGGCATAGTCTTTATTTTCGGATACAATGTTGTATGTTCCGTTTTGCGAGGTCTTGGAAATTCTAAGATTCCAATGTATATTATTGGATTTGCGTCTGTACTGAATGTTCTGCTGGATTTACTTCTTGTAGGTGTCTGCGGTATGGATGTAGGCGGTGCCGCATTGGCTACTGTGATTGCTCAGGGCGTAGCTTTTGGTCTGGCACTATGGTATATGAAAGATTTATTTACTGAATTTGAAAAAAACAGCTTTGTTTTTGATCGTCAAAAAGCACGGCTGATACTTAAAATCGGTGTTCCCAATATGCTCCAGACTACCCTTGTGCACGTATCCATGGTTTTTGTAGGAGCAATAATAAGTACCTATGGCGTTACCGCCTCTGCTGCAAGCGCCATAGGGCAGAAGATGAGCAGTATCTCCACCCTCGCAAGGCAGGCAATCTCTGCAGGAGTATCCACTATGACCGGGCAAAATATGTCAGCAGGGAAAACTGATAGGGTAGAAAGCGTAGTAAAAACCGGTGTAGTGTTTAGTTTTGCGGCAAATCTTATTCTTTTTGCCGTAGTAAGCATTTTCCCGGAAACGGTAGCGGGTATATTTACTAAAGACAATGCTGTTATGGGAGAAACAATTAAGTATTTAAGAATTGTTGCGGTTAGCTATTTAGTTATGTCTCCTATGACCGTATTTAACGCTCTGGCCATTGGGGTAGGCAATTCTAAGCAATCAATGTTTAATTCCCTTTTAGACTCTGTAATTTGTCGTATGCCTTTGTGCGTGATTATGGGGTATTTCTTCGGTCTTACAGGAGTATATATTGCTCTGGCAACATCTCCGATATCAGCAGTGTTAAGCGGAGGAACATACTTTTTCCGTCGAAAATGGAAAAAAGATTATCTTCTCAAAACATAATGGCACTCTAATAATAGTTTGAATAACAAATGACAACTTTTTCTTTTTCTCCTCCATCTCCTTTTCTTGTTTGCAGGGAGCCCGGCAACACATCTTGTTGCCGGGTTTTCTATTGCCTGAATGCGCCTAAACAAGCAAAATTTAAGCGCTCTAAATACTCACAACAAAAGACGTTAGAAAAATAAATAATCCACGGAAACACAGGTGCAAAGCTTTTTAGCGGAGGCGCGGGGGATCGAACCGCTGACCTCTTGAATGCCATCGCTCCCGAGGTTCTGGACTCGGTGGAAGTGGCTTAAAAAGTTAGACAAAACCGCATAAAATGGACATTTCACAGTCCATATTGTTCCAACTGGTACATGGCTTTTCGCACTGTTTCTGGTACTAACTCTGGTACTAAAATTTCCGCAGAATCAAAAATTTCCGCGGTCGTCAGAAACACACCAAAATACCAGTTGAAAGGATAACGAAAAATGGAGTACATCACATCAAAAGAGGCAGCAGAAAAATGGGGCGTTTCAGAGCGAATGGTGCGCGTCTATTGTGTACAGGAACGCATTCCAAATGCCTATCAGGAATTTGAAATTTGGTACATACCCGAAAATGCAATCAAGCCTACCCGAAAGAAAAAGGAAGCCTCTCAGCTTCCTAAGCTTCTCAAAACCCTTATCAAGCAGCGCGACGGCAGAATGTATCGCGGCCTCTATGAATACCTGCAGATCAACATGGTCTACAGTAACGGACGCATGGCCAGCAACCGACTCACCCGTGATCAGATCGAGGTACTGTATAAGACAGACCGCATCTTCACTAACAAAGAGTCCATTAAGGCCAATGACATCATCGAGGCCCGCAATCATTTCCTCTGCGTGGATATGATTCTCTCCAACGCCATGAAGCCGCTGACACAGACTTTCATCCAGCAACTGCAGTCCACTCTGCTCAGCGAGAGCTGCCACCACAAACGCCATGCTCCCATTGCCGCCGGGTATCGCAAGACAGCTACCACACCCAAGTTCGGTAAGACCACACCTCCTAAAGAGATCTCTGTAACCATCAATCAGCTGTTCAAAGAGTATGAAGCCCAAAAGGATATCGGCTTCCACGAGATCCTCGATCTCCATGTCCGTTTTGAGCGCATCCGTCCCTTTGAAGATTGTAACGGTCGAATCGGACGTCTGCTGATGCTCAAGGAATGCCTCCGGCATGAAGTCACCCCATTCGTCATCGATGACAAGCGACGCACCGGCTATCTGGACGGCATCCGCCAGTGGGACGAGGATCGCAGCATCCTGATGGACGTCTGTATGGAAGCCCAGATGCGCTTCGAAGCCCAAATCGCCCTACAGGGCCTCCTTGAGTGTCAGTCGCAGCACATGAGAGCTTACTACAAGGGAGGTAACAGATGATGTTCTTTCACAACTGTCGACTTGACTTTGATACCAACCGTGTAGAGGCCCTTCTCTCCGATGGCAGCCGTCTCTCTATCGACTGCATCACCGTGGAGAACGAGCTTGCCGAAACATGGCTCGACCGCCGCGAGCTGGACTTCCTGATCTATAACGAACCGGAGTCCTATGTGGAGCTCATTCTCACCGGTCGTATGGAAGAGTATCTAAACACCGTCCGCGAGGGACAGGAATTCTAAATTACACTGGGCCATTGCATCAATCATCGCAATGGCCCAGCACAGTATTTTCTTGAATTCAATCGCTAAATTCGATATAATAATATCGTGAATCTTAGAATTGCCCACAACACCGAGGTTGCTGATATGGATTGTAGAGAGAATTTTGCAGAACTACTGTACTCAACTTATTATGATAGTCTTTGTGATAATGACATCTATGAGATGCAGATGAACGAACTACGCTCATGGATAAAGGCCAATATTCCTGCAAAACTTTATAAATATCGTTCTGCCGAAGAACGACACTTTGACGCATTTCGAAATGACCAGCTTTGGGGCGGCTCTATTCTCGCCTTTAATGATCCATTGGAGTGTTTACCTTATTATGATCTGAATAAAATAAACGCCGAAATAAAGCGGGAGTTTTCACCTGAAATGATTACTCCTATAGTTGAGCAAATATCCAACGGTGCTCCCCCGAAACGCTTCACTAAGCTTCTTACCCAAGACTATCTCGACAATCTCAAAGAAACAATCTCACATATTGCTTCGTCGGAGGATCTTGCAAAAAACTTAGGACAAGCTCATGTTCAAGTAATTACCTATCTTAACTCCATCATGGATGACTTGGAAAAAGCCTTTTTCTCTGGAATTATGCGGGATGAGATAACATACAAAATCGCATGTTTATCTGAGTCAAATTCTTCATCGCTGATGTGGGGTCACTATGCCGATTCTCACAAGGGTTTTTGTTTGGAATACGACCTCGTATCTGTTTTGCAAGACTGCCCTAAAACCTGTTCAGACAGCAGATATTGCACACAGTTTATGATGACGCCAGCAATTGCCCCTGTAATATATCGAACCGAACGTTTCGATGCAAGTTCTGCATTTGCATCAATGATAATGAATCACATTAAAGACAAGTGTGGCATTGCCGCTGAAAACTATTATTATGATATGCTGTTGTCCATAAAGACATTGTTAACAAAAGCCGATGCTTGGTCTTACGAAAAAGAATGGAGACTATTTCGAAAAGAACAAGGAACTGTGCAACATAAACCTTTGCTAAACATTCAGGCCAACGCTGCATATATCGGAATGAATATGCTACCCGAGCACAAAGCCGTAATCAAAGAAATATGTAGTACCAAAGGCATCCCTTGTTACCAAATGGCTCCTCAATACTTTAATTCGAGCTATGAAATAGTGCCCCTTTTAATCGAATAGCAAAAAGCCTGTAGTATTCATCGCGAATACTACAGGCTTTACTTATTCTTCAGAAATATCGAGACCTTCAAAGAAATCATCGAACGTACAGTTATAGATCTTCCGAAGTTCGATAATGACGCTGGCTCTGATGTTTAGTTCACCGGCTTCATACTTTGCGTAAGTAGTTCTACCGATGTCACAACCACGGCGCTGCAGCTCTGCACACAGCTTCTCCTGCGAGATTCCCTTATCAGTACGCAATCTACGGAGATTATCTCCCATATTACGATCGCGACGAATCTTCTGCTCCATTATCTCACCTCACATACGATTGACCAGTATTGGTTGCAACCCTCATTATCGTATGCTATATTGAGATAAAATATTGTCCGCTATACTGGTCAGTCGTGCAATGGAGGGAAGAAAAATGTCTGCCTGCACTTTCTTCGGACATCGTGATTGTCCGAGCTCGATTAAGCCCAAGCTGCGCGAGGTTCTGATTGATTTGATCGAGAACCATGCTGTAGATATGTTTTATGTTGGCCAACAAGGAGCATTTGATGGCATTGTGCGCTCTGTTCTAAAAGAGTTAGTGTCGGTATACCCCTATATCCGTTATGCCGTCGTTCTGGAGCGTTTGCCCCCAAAACGGGACGAGTTTGATACCCGCGATTACTCCGATACCATGCTTCCGGAAGGTATTGAAACTGTTCGCCCTCGCTTTACTATCTCATGGCGCAACAAATGGATGATTAAGCAATCCGACTATGTTGTAACCTATATCACCCACTCTTGGGGCGGTGCAGCAC
>JAFYUG010000062.1 GCA_017558545.1 Oscillospiraceae bacterium
GCAGTAAAAGCAGCGAAACCCGATGCACTCATTGTGGGAGAAGTTTGGGAGAATGCAGCCCATTATCTGAATGGGGATATGTTGGACTCCGCTATGAATTATGATTTCCGACGTTACTGCCAAAGATTTTTTATAGAGGAAGCTGTAAGTGCTGAGACCTTCGATACCAATATATCCACCCTTTTGCTACGCTATAAGGAAGATGCCTTGTATGCCCAACTGAATCTGTTGGACAGCCATGATGTAAGCCGATACCTGACCCTTTGTGGGCAGAACGCAGACAAAATGGAATTGTCTATTTTGTTCCAAATGACCTTCCCTGGCATGCCTTGTGTATTTTATGGAGACGAAAAGGGGCTTTGTGGTCTCAGCGAAAGTGAGTACCGTCAGGCAATGAGCTGGGATAGCAACCACCCCCTTGAAGACGTTTACCGCAGATTAATTACCCTTAGAAAGACCCACGCAGCCATTCGCTATGGTGACTTCAAAACAAATTTCGCATCTGAAAAGATATATAGCTACAGCCGCACTTGGGCAGACAAAAGGATTACCGTCACTATGAATTTAGGTGGGGAGCCTCTCAATGCACCGCAGCAAGGTAGATTGCTCTTGAAAAAGGGTAACAATCATGGCACAATCGGGGCATGGGAATATGAAGTGCGGGAGGAACAGCTTTATGGCGGTTACTATTTATGATGTAGCAAAAGAGGCCGGCGTATCTATCGCTACGGTTTCAAAGTCGTTAAACAACAGCTATACCATTCCGGAACAAACAAAAGCCGCCGTACGAGAGGTTGCTGATCGCCTGGGATATCGCCCTAATTCAAGAGCTAAAAATTTTGCTAGGCAGGCAAGCGGCACTGTGCTGTTTATTACAGATTTTTATCAGAATATAGCATTTGAAAATCCGCACATGTTTGAGATTATATCTGGAATAACTACCTATTTGGACGGCAAAGATTATTCTCTGACAATAAAACCGCTGACGCAACAGGCCGCACCCTTATATATTCTTGACATTATTCAGCAACGACAGGCAGACGCATTGATAATCCATGCATATATTTTGACCTCTGAATTGGCTGCGATACTTTCCCGTGTTGATTTCCCTTACTTGGTAATAGGAAAGCCAGAATTCAGATGCAATGTTTGTTGGATTGATGTTAATCATGAGCAAGCAGGTCAAATCGCTGCCAATTATTTATTGGACAAAGGTTATAGAAAAATGGTTTTTGTAATGGGGCAGGAAAATGATGCTTTATCTCAGAGCCGACTTAGAGGAATCAATCAAGTAATGGCAGAGGAAGATCTAACTGTTGAGGTGATTTGTAACAAATCGCCGTATGAATTGGATGAAGAGGTAATAAGCAATCTACTAATTCGCAACCCACGCCCTGAAGTTCTACTTTGCAGCAATAACCATCTCGCTCTACATTGCTTACAGCACATTCGTCGTTTAGGCTTGAAGATTCCAGAAGAAATTGCACTTCTCACTTTTGATAACTATCCATTTTCCATGTTGACAGACCCCAATATAACAGCTGTTGAAGTTGACATGCATGACATGGGAATAAATGCAGCCCGATTTGTACTTCAAAGGATTCGCAAGCCAAATCTGCAAACACAGACTTACTGCACATCACCATCTATTCTGGAGCGTGAATCGACATAGTATAACTACTCGCAAATACATGAACAAAAATAGGACGGCTTTTTGCGTCCTATTCTGTATCCCTTGATATTACTGCATTTTGTTTTTAGGACTAAACATACATTGCCGAACATAAAAGGAAAGCCCACGAACAGTGAGTTCATCGCCATGATAGCCGACCGCCTCAGTTTGTAGCTGAAAAGAGCATAAGCAAAAGCCTCCACATCCATGTGGAGGCTTTTCCCTTTAAAGGCTCCCTTGTGTAAAGGGAGCTGTCATTTGCGTCAGCAAATGACTGAGGGATTGCAAAAAGCGGGCGGCAAATTGCCGCCCCTACAAATTTAGGTAATAGCGGTGAAGCAAAATAATGCCATAATCATTGAAATGACCGTAGGGGCGGATTCCATATCCGCCCGCTGCATTCGCGTGACAGATGTCTCGCCGCCGCGACACTTCGTTACCCTCGAATAGGGTAGCCTTAATACCATGTCATTGCGAGGAGCCGTAGGCGACGTGGCAATCCGCCCCCCCTTTGGCTCTCCCTATGGGAGAGCCGGCACGGCGCAGCCGTGACTGAGAGGGACATTATAAAATGATTGATCCCACTTTGTACTACATTTCTCGCTTAGCCTGAACGATATAATCCGAAACGGGTTCGGATTATATCGTTCAGGCTAACCATAGGGCGAGAGGCTTGCAGCCACCGATGAACAATCCCTCAGTTAAAAATCCAAGGATTTTTGACAGCTCCCTTTACACAAGGGAGCCTTTAAGAGGATAAACCAAAACAGGGATGGCCTTTGCCATCCCTGTTACTTATTTATTCACTTTCCCCATTCTTCTTCCCCTTGAAAATCATAACAATCGTTGTGACCAAGACCACCAAATTGGAGACAAAGCCCACGAAATTCAATATGGCAATATTGAAAGCGGCGAAGAGGGCAACGCAGACGGCGAAGGAATTTTTCAAGGCTCTGTCATTATCCTTAAACTTGAAAACGGCCAAAGTATACTGCAAATTGGCCAAGATGGGGAGATAACCTATAAGCCCAAGATTATTAAAGGCCACGCCCAAGCCCACGCCCAGCAGCACCAAAATCCACTCCACGGCCTTGCTTTTAACTTCCTTGATGGCCACAAAGTTGCGAATTATGCTGACGGCGTTTTGCACAGCGCCGCTATAACCCTTCAAAATACCAGTGCCCACGCCGTAAATAAACTGGCTGAGACACTGGACGAACAGCACGCCTTTGGCGCTTTTGCGGGTGGAGCTGAAAGAGTCCGAGGCCATGGCCAAAAGAGAGCAAATATTGCCGATGATTATGTTTAAGCTATTCAAGAAAAAACCAACTTTCATGCTTCGTTATGCTTCAATTTTACCCCATAAGCCGTTCTTATACAAGAGCGGAAAAAGTAAATTCCAAGTCTTGCTGCGGCGCTATTGAATTTTGTCGCCGCCGATGTTATTATCATCACAACAGTAATTTTTCCACAGAATTGCGAGGTAAAATATATGAACTATGTATTCGGCATTGACCTTGGCGGCACCACTGTTAAGCTTGGACTTTTCACCGTGGAAGGTCAGCTCCTTGATAAATGGGAAATCCCCACCCGCCCTGAAAATGGCGGCGAAAATATTATGCCCGATATTGCGGCGGCTATTAAAAATAAGCTGGCTGAAAAGAATATCGACCCCGCCGACGTTAAAGGCGCGGGCATTGGCGTACCCGGCGCGGTGCTCCATGACCGCATCGTTAAGCCCTGCGTAAACCTCAATGGCTGGGGCGGCGATGTTGCGGCAATGCTGGAGAAGGAATGCTCCTTTCCCGTGAAGGCTGCCAACGATGCCAATGTGGCCGCTCTGGGCGAAATGTGGCTGGGCGGCGGCAAGGGCTATGACAACGTTGTTTTTGTAACTCTCGGCACCGGCGTAGGCGGCGGCATAGTTGTGGATGGCAAGCTTGTTGCGGGCGTCCATGGCTCCGGCGGCGAAATTGGCCATATCAAGGTTAATCCCCATGAGAAGGAAACCTGCGGCTGCGGCAAAAAGGGCTGCCTGGAGCAGTATGCCTCCGCAACGGGCATAGTCCGCGAGGCCAACAGAGTTCTCGGCGAGAGCACCAAGCCCTCCATGCTTCGCAAGTGCGAGAGCGTAACAGCCAAGGATGTATTCGACTGCGCCAAGGCAGGGGACGAGCTGGCAGGGGAGATAGTGGCCTTCTTTGGTGCAACTCTTGGCCGCGCCCTTTCCATTGTTTCCTGCGTATGCGACCCCGAGGTGTTTGTCATCGGCGGCGGTGTTTCAGCTGCCGGACAGATTATTCTCGATTCTGTCAAAGATGCCTTTGTGCTTAATGCCTTCCCCGCGGCGGAGGAAACCCGCTTCGAGCTGGCAAAGCTGGGCAACGATGCAGGTATCTGCGGCGCTGCAAGAATGATGATTGAATAATAAACATAAAAGAGGAAGTCAATCGACTTCCTCTTTTTTATGTTTTAATAACCAAGTTCTTCATTAATGAGCACAACCTCGGTGTCAATGCCTCTCATGGGTGCCCAGTGGACCATAAGTGCGTTGCAAATGCGCTGGGGGCTATGGCAATCGTGGCATTTTCCGTCCACGCGGCAGGGGGTGTTCAGATTGAGTCTGGCGCAGTTGGGGGGAGCGGCCTGATTTCTTGCTCTGTCCAAAGCGGTGTTGAAATCGGGGCAAATCTTGTTCACGCCAACAACGAAGTAAAGACGCTTATCGCCGTAAACCTGAGCGGCAAGGCGGTTGCCTCGGCCGTCAATATTGAGAATTTCGCCGTCCTCGGTGATGGCGTTTGCGCTGCTTATGTAAACCGGAGCGGCGTTTGCCTTGGCGATAGTTGCGTCGCCGGGAACAACGCCGTGGCAATAAACGGAGTTTTCCTTGCCGAGAATTTCATAAAGACCAAGCTGGGTTGCGGTTACGCTGCCGCCTATACCAACGTCCACACCCTTGATTTTTTCGCAAAGGTAGCTGACGGCATCCTTGCCGCTTTCGTGGAAGCTTACCTTGAAGCCGCGGTTTTCAAGACTTTTGATGGTTTTCTCTATGTTCATGGATTTTTCCTCCCAATAATTTTTACTGCTTCCATTATACATTCGATTTTGCTAAATGCAAAAAGTATTTGCCGCAAAGCTTAAAAAACTTGCATTTTTACGGTCAAATGGTAAAATAAAGATGTAATCACTTAATGAAAGGATGTTTTCCCATGCAGGAAGTTTATGAATTTCTGAAAAAGTGCGGCACTTACTATCTGGCAACTGTTGAAGGCGACCAGCCCCGCGTTCGCCCCTTCGGCACCATTGATCTTTTTGAGGATAAGCTCTATATCCAGACCGGCAAGAGCAAGCCCTGCTTTGCACAGATGAACGGCGCAAAGGTTGAAATCTGCGCATTCGATGGCGGCGTATGGCTCCGCGTTGCAGCAACTCTGGTTGATGATGACCGCTACGAGGCCAAGGCACATATGCTGGATAACTATCCCAATCTCAAGAGAATGTATGACGCAGCCGATGCAAACACCGCAGTTCTCTACCTGAAGGATGCCACCGCAACCTTCTCCAGCTTCACCGCAGCTCCCAGAACCGTACAGTTCTAAGGATAAATACATAAAAAGCCACCTTTAGGCGGCCTCACATAGGGATTTACACGGTTTTGAATGAATCTTTTTCCCCGCAGCTTCCCCCGCCTCTTTTGAAATACACAAAGTATTTCTGTAAGAGCCGGAGTTGCTGCAAGAAAAAATCTTTCATTCAAAACTGCAAAGCACTCCAAAGTAATATATTTTTCTGCAAGACAAAGAAAAAATCCATGGCAAGGCTGTCGCCTGCCATGGATTTTCTTCGAAGTATTGCGGGAAAAGATACACTTTGGAGCGTATAAATCTCTA
>JAFYUG010000063.1 GCA_017558545.1 Oscillospiraceae bacterium
ACTTTGGTAAACAGCTTTTACGGGAGGTGAGCGGCCATGGGAAGAAGAGCGGGGGTGACCATAAAAACCACCACCTATTGCAGATTTCGGGGCGCGGATTTTTCCACAGACCCCGCTTTGGTGGACTCCACAAGATCCCCCCTTTGCACCAACATGATTTCCGATGGCGGCGGTATGCCCGAAAAGAGAGCGGGCTACAAAAAGCTCTGCCGGCTTAATGACACCATATTCGGCCTTTTCTCCGATGTGTATGAAGGCAGGGAGCATTTTTACATCCACGGAGGAGATAAGCTCTATTACTGGGATGGGGAAAGCAACAAAACCTCCGCCCTGCTGCTAAGCGGCCTCCACAGAGGCAAAAGCAGAGGCATGAGCCTTGGCGGCAGCTTTTGGATAGTCACCGGCAGAGAGTTTATAGAGTGCCGCGGCACCGATGCCCGCCGGGTGGCCGGGGAGGGATATATCCCCACCACAGTTATCACACGCCTGCCCGAAGGCGGGGGCAGCTTCTATGAAAGCGTGAATTTACTCTCCCCTTACCGCCGCAACAGCTTTCAGACCGATGGCGAGGCCAAGGATTTTCTTTTGGACAGCGACAATATAGACACCTTCTTTTGCTTCCATCGTAGCCTTGGCGGCAAGAAGGAGCTTTGGTTTAAGGATGCCGGGGCCTATTTTTGCTTTTCCATCAACGCAAGCGCCGGGGACGTCATCAGGCTGAACTTTGCCGAGGGCAGAGTTGAAGGAGACGGCGTCACCGCGGAAATGTTTAAAAAGGCTGAGCCCGAAGGGGAAAACATAGAGCTATATGCCGTCCTTACGGAAAAAAGCGAGGTATATGGGGAGATTTGGGGAGAAAAGGCGGAAAACTTCACGGTGAACAGAGCCGAGGGCATAGTCAGCTTTGAGGTAGCCCCCTCAGCTCCCTTGTCCGGCTCAGCGGACGGCCTCACCATCACCTTCCCCAAAACTGTGGAAGGCTACGCCGACATGATAAACCGCTGCTCCATTATAAGCAGCTACGGCGCAGGCAACAGCGACCGCCTCGTGCTGTCCGGCAACAGCGCCTATCCCAACAGGGACTGGATAAGCGCCTATAATGACCCCACATATTTTCCCGATTTGGGATACTCCATTGTGGGGGCTGAGAACACGGCCATTATGGGCTATTGCCGCATAGGCTCTGCCCTTGCCATTGTGAAGGAGGATAGGGGCGGCGACACAACTGTGTTTTTCCGCACGGCAACTATGGATGGCGAGGGCAATGTGGTCTTTCCCCTTGCTCAGGCGGTTAGCGGCGTGGGCGCTCTTGCCAAGGGCAGCTTTGCCAACCTGCTGGATGAGCCGCTTTTCCTCAGCGCAACGGGCATTTACGCCATCAGCGCCAATAATCTCACGGGGGATAGGGCGGGACAGAACCGAAGCTTCTATCTCAATGGCCGCCTTATAAAGGAGAAACTCTCCGAAGCCGAGGCCGTGGGCTGGATGGGTATGTATCTTCTCTCCTTCCCAAACGGCCATGTATATATTCTCGACGGCAGGCAGGAGAAAACATACCGCAGCGAAAGTTTGGGCGACTTTTGCTACGAGGGCTGGTATTGGGAAAATGTGCCTGCTGTTTGCTGGCTCAACCATGAAAAAGATGGCCTTGAGCAGCTTTATTTCGGCACGGAGGACGGCAGGATCTGCCGCTTCGCCTCCGATAAAAGCAAGATGGATTGCTATAATGACGATGGCGAGGCCATAGACGCCATTTGGGCAACGAAGCTGGATGATGACCGCCGGGCAACTGTGGAAAAGACCATGATAAAAAGGGGCTGCGCCGTTACCCTCAAGCCCTATAATCGCTCAGGGGCATCCATAAGCTTTCGCACCGACGATGGGGGAATGATTGGGAACATACATGAGACCATGGATATTTTCTCCTGGGAGGATATAGATTTCTCCCGCTTCACCTTTTCCTCCAACGATAGCCCCAGAGAGATATTTTTCAACACCAAGGTGAAAAAGTATAAACGCCTTCAGATTCTCGTCCGCAACAAGGAGCTGAATGAGGGCTTTGGAATTTTCGCCATTACCAAAAACTATGTGGAGGGCAACTATGCCAAGAGATAATAAAAAGAAAAGCTGTGCCGTCCCCGGTTATGACTATTCTGACGCGGAGGCTCGTCAGGAAACGGCAATGGCTCTTCTGGATAAGGCCAAAAGAGCCCGAACTGTGGTTGAAGGGGAATGGGAGCGCTATAACGATTACTATAATTTTATCCACGATGTAAGCGCCGAGGTAAGGGAATTTTGCGCGGAGAAGAATATTTTCTGGTCTCCTGCCGTATGTCCCGACCCCTGGATAGCCGTGGAAAGTCAGATAAACCCCAATGTGCCGGAGCCTGAGTTCAGAGGCAGGGATAGCGACCTGGACTCCGCCAAGGCCAAGAAAAGGGAATACGCCGTGCGCTATATTATGGAGGCCAACGATATTATCCATAAAAACACCGCCAACGAAAGACGGCTTTTGAAGCTGGGCGATGCTTTTTGGAAGGCCTATTGGGACTCAGAGCGCCGATGCGGCATTCATGAGGGCGATATTGCCCTTATAGATGTTTCCCCCGAGGCCATTTATCCCGACCCCTCCGTTAAAAGCGGAGATATAGACGAGTGCCAGTATGTGGCCTATGTCTACACCATTCATAAGCTGCGCTTTATGCAGCTTTACGGCAAGGCTCTTTCGGATAAGGGTATGGACATTGCCGATGTGCTCTCCGGCGCCTATGTGCCCCAAAGCAGCATTTTTGATTTGAGCACTTCCATAGACGATAGGGAGGACACGGTGCAGGTTATGGAGTTTTGGTTCCGCTGGCCTGAGGACACGGAAGTGGACACTCCCACCGGCAAGGTGGAGGTGAAGGCAGGCGATGTGGCTTGCAGCATTCAGGCAGGGGGAGTTGAGCTTAAGCTCATACCCCGCTATTGGGTTCGCACCGCCCGCCAGTGCAGCCGCTTCCCCTTCGTCCACTATTGGCGCATAAGGGATGAAAACAGCTTTTGGAACAAAAGCGAGCTCTTCCCCATTATGGACCTTGTGGATGCTCAGGACAGAAAGCTGGCCGCGGCATTGCTCAACGATGCCCTTCTCAGCAATGACGCCATCGTTGTGGAGGAGGACTCCCTTGCCGACGGAGAAACGGTGAGCAATGAGCCGGGAGCGGTTATAACCGCCCGAAAGAATAAGGGCGCCACTATTCGCCGCCTTGGAGGATTGCAGGGAGGCGCCAATGCCACGGTGCTTCTCAGCTATCTGAAAGAGCAGATAGAGCGCACCGGCAGAAACTACGAGACCAATATGGGCAAGGAAACCTCCCGCCAGACAACGGCGGCAGGCCTCGCCATGCTAAGAGAGGATGCCAGCGAGCAGGAGAGCATAAAGGAGTCCGACCGCCGCAGCGGTTTTGACAGGCTCTATCAGCTCCTCGACTGGCTGGCCCTGGAGTTTTATGACGATGACCGCCTCATATATCTTGGGGCAAACAGAGATGCGGGCAGAGAAAAGCCCATCAGCATGATATATAACTCCGCCCTCTTTGCGGAGATCATGCCCGAGGTTTACGACATGGAGGGCAATGTGGTGAGAGAAGCCTGGGAGTATTATCCCAAGGTGGATGTGAGCCTGACAGCAGGTGATAGCGTTTTGAAAGGCAAACAGGCCACTCTCAATGCCCTTGCCACTCTCTGCCGCAGCTCCGTAACGGCGGATAACTGGCGGCTTTATGCCTCCCAGCTGGAGATTTTGGATATACCCGAAAAGCAGGCCATCATAGATTTTTGGCGCAGACGCTTCGAGGGCGGCATCCAATGAGAAAGGAGAAAAATATATGATTTGTCCCAAATGCGGCATGGAAATGCTGAGAATAAGATTGGGGGAATGGGCTTGCCCCAACAAAGCCTGCTCCGAAAAAATAAAGGGCGGTGAGGGCAAATGAGCCTTGAAAAGCTGAAGCTTAAAAGCGAGGACATTGCCTCCACGGGCGTTTGCGCCGCTCCCGACAAGCTGACGGGCTCTGCGGCGGAGAACAAGGCCGTTTTCGACCGCCTTATAAGGGAGAGCCTTGCCCAAAAATATAATGAGCTTATTGACCGCCTTGGAGCCATGGACGGCGTCAACGGCGTGCAGTCGGACACTATTCGCTATATTCGCATAGGCGAAGGCCGCACTCTGCAAATAAGCTATGACGGCAAGGAGTGGATAACTGTCGGCGGCGGTGGCGGCGGTGGCGGAGCAGGGGGCTACACTCTGCCCGTTGCCTCTGCCGACACCTTGGGCGGCGTGAAAATAGGCGCAGGCCTTGCCATTGATGAGGAGGGCGTGCTCTCTGCCACAGGTGGAGGAGACCTGCCCGACGGGGATGAGGTGAGCTACTGATGGCCTATGTTAAAACGGACGATGTCCATTACACCGGCATTGCCGATGCCATAAGGTCTCTTCATGACGGCGAGGAGACCTATACCCCCCGGGAGATGGGGGAGTATCTCTCCACCGAGGGCACGGCGCTGAAGCCCTGGAACATAGCCAAGGGCGTAACCATTTTCGGCGTTACCGGCACGCTGAGCTTTGATAACTCCAACTGGCCCTCCGATAGCCCCGTAACGGAGGACGTTATAGACACGGCGGTGAAGAAATATGATGTTCGCGCCGATGTAAACGATAAATTCCTCCTTATGGACGACAAGGGGAATATAACCGTTGGCTACCCCCTCAAGGAAATCGTTACCAACATGGCCTTTTATAATGGCCACAAGCTGCCGGATATAGGCAACGCCAACACGAAGTTTGTGTTCCGCAACAGCAGCGGGGAGTATATCTACTATGTTCTTGAGGATGGATGTGAGGCGTATTCCTACTTCATGTGGAGCGACCAATATAAGGAATATCGCCTTACGCGAAATCAGGACAAGGCAATTCAGTGGGCCAGATATAAGCTCAACTCCAGCGGAGAATGGGCTCTTGACGATAGATCCAACTATTTCGGCTCCTCCCTCGTTTTCGTGGGCGATGTGGAGATTATTTGGATAGGCTCCGACATATATGCCGAGGACAACACGGTTTTGCACCCTGCGGGAGCCTATACATATGAAAGGGAGGAAAATGACCTTTTCACCATCACCGATTATGACCCCATAAGCACGGAGTTTTGCGCCCGCTGCTGGCTGAGAGCAGCCTACCACACAACGGGCGAATATGCAGGGCAGGTCACCATAGATGACTTTGTATCAACAGCCAGCGGGGGATATAACTATATCTGCAATATACGCTATTGCTCCCGGGATGCCCTTTATTATGAGGGCGAAATAATTTGGCAACGTTAGCCTGAACGATATAATCCGAACCCGTTTCTAAGCACATATGCGTCTGCATTGCCGCGTTGTCGACTTTTGAAGGGCGAAAGCCCATCCGCAAGTCGACGCCTTGCACTGCCTTAGCATATGAGCTTAGAAATCTCCGACACCACGGGAGGGGATTTTAGTGTCAGGCAAAATTGAATGATGCAGGTGGGCTGTCGCCCACCAAAAAATGAAATGAAGTCTGGCGCTAAAATCCGCCCCGTGGTGCGGGTTCGGATTATATCGTTCAGGCTAAGTGAAAGGAGTGAATAAATTTGGATTTTTGGAGTTACATGCTGGGTAAGGAGCAGGGAGGCTCCGGCTCGGATTCCGGTTCCGGCGAAGAAAAATGGATAGGCGACGGCAATACCCATATTTGGATAGAGCTTTCCGAAGAGAGAAAAAGTCCCATGCTGGGCCTGGCCGTCAACGGCAGCGCGGTTGTGGATTGGGGCGACGGCACTTCCCCCGATGTGCTTACAGGCACCAGCTCCACACCCAGCGACGTTTTGTGGACACCTAGGCATGAATACAGCAGGGGCGGGGAGTATGTCATCACCCTGACCGTGGATGGACAGGCCGGCGTGGGCGGTGTCAGCAACAGTAATGCCGGCTCATATTTGCTGCGAAATTCCGCCGAAAGTGATGGGTGCAATATTGTATACAGAAACGCCATAAAAAGGGTGGAGCTTGGCACAGGCATAGTCAATGTGGGTGCAGCAGGTTTGGGCCATTGCTATAGCCTCAGAGGGCTTAAGTTTCCCGAAAGCAAGCTTACCTTCGGCAGCAGCTGCGTGATTTCATGCAGACGTCTTGAGAAATTTAATATGTCTAATAACGACTCACCCCTGGGCGGAAGTATGTTTTCCGGCTGCGAAGGTCTGAGGGAAGTGGTTCTTTCTGAGTCCATTACGGATATCCCCTCCTCCACCTTTTCAGGCTGCACCGTTCTTACATATATCAAAATCCCCGGCAAGGTTTCAAATGTGATGGCCAGCGCTTTTAATAACTGCTATTCCATGAAGGTTTGTGATTTCACGGACCATAGCGCAGTTCCAACCTTGTCCTCAACCAGCGTATTTAACAATGTCCCCGAAGATTGCGAAATTCGTGTTCCCGCCGCTCTTGCGGAAGAGTGGAAGGCGGCAAGCAACTGGTCTACCTATGCTGACCGCATAGTGGGCGTATAAAAATGCCGGGGAAAGAAAGGAGAAAAAATGATTACATGGATTTATGACAGAGAAAAAAGCCTGCATCACATGGGCGACGAGCTTATGAGCGAGGATGTTTGCGGTTTTTGTCTGGGAGCGGATGTGGAAAAGCTCCCCCAGGATAAACCAAACGCCGCCAGAATGTACATTATGGATTGGGCGGAGCTTAGTGATGCCCAAAAGGAAGCCATAGGCGGGCGCATTCTGATTTTCGACAGTGAAAACCGCCGATGGCTCCCCCAAAACTAAGTGAAAGGGGAGAGATAAGGCTATGTCTGTGATAATCGGCCATGCCGGCGCCGACGAGAGAAATAAGGCCTCCGGCGGCCTTGAAGGCGATCAGACCGGCGGAGAGGTTTGCGTCAGGGACTGGTATTCCTCCCCTTGGGATGCTCTTCTGCGTCCCAAGGATGAGGCCTTGGCAGAGGCTTCGGCTTCGGCCTGCGAAAAGGCCTGCGCCAATGAGCGCATAGGCTATGACCAGCTTGGCCGCAACAGCCTTTATTACGAGGCCAAAAAGCTGAATTTTGACCTTGCCGCCATAGAAAATGCCTGCGAATGCGATTGTTCCAGCCTTATGCATGTCTGCGCCCTTGCGGGCGGAGCCAAGCTGGGCTTTGAGGGCAACTGCTTTTGGACGGGAAATATGGTGGACGGTTTTCTCCGCAGCGGAGATTATGAATGCCTCAAAGATGAGAAATTCCTTCGCAGCGATGCCTACCTGAAAAGGGGCGATATATTGGTTAAAACCAGCGGCCACACCGCCATGGTGCTGGGAAAGGGAGCCTTGGCAGATGAGCCCGAGGATACCGGCAGCTACGCCGCCCACGAGGCCGTAAGCATGAAAACGCCTCTGCCTTTGCTCACCAGGGGCGCATGGGGCAGAGCTGTTTGGGCAATGCAGCTTTTGCTCACCGCCAGAGGATACAACACTCTCGGGGTGGATAGCGAGTTCGGCGATAATACCCTTGCCGCCTTGGTAGCTTTCCAAAAGGCCATGGGGCTGGAAGCTGACGGAGAGTGCGGCGAAAAAAGCTGGGCGGCTCTTATCGCGAAGGGGTGAGGGCGCTGATGCTGGAGATATCTGCCCAAAGCATCATAACGGCAGGAGCTGCCGTAGGTGCGCTGGGGGCAATTTTGGCTCTTATTTTCAAGGGCTATGATTTCTATAAGAGGCAGGCAGCCCATGAAAAGGCGCTGGAAGATCTGCGGCGCATCCATGAAGAGGATGTGAAGGCTGTGAAGGAGGAACAAACCCTCATAGTCTACGGCGTCCTGGCCTGCCTCAAGGGACTCAGGGAGCAGGGCTGCAACGGCCCTGTGACCCGAGCCATAGATAAGCTGGAAAGGCATTTGAATATAGAAGCTCACCGATGAGCGGTGGGGGAGAGGAGAACTAGATATATGAAAACTGAATGGAAGCTTTGGCTGAAGGCGGCGGGCATGCGCGCTGTAAAAACCCTTGCCCAGACTGCCGTTGCCACCATAGGCACCGCCGCCATGCTCAGCGAGGTGAACTGGCTCATGGTGGTCTCCGCCTCGGTTTTGGCGGGGGCGCTGTCCCTGCTTACCAGTGTTGCCGGCTTGCCCGAGCTTAAGTGAAGGGCGGGGATAGTCTAAGATGTCCGGAAAAACAACAAGCTATATAGACGCAAAGGGCGTCAAGCGCACAGGCTACATTGTGGATGGGCGCACCTATGAGGACGAGTCGGCAACTATCCCCGTGGCCAAGGGCAGCATAGTGGATGCCGGAGGCCGGCGCTATGTTAAGGGCGTGGGCGAAAATGGCGAGAGTATGCTCTATGCCGATTACCTCAAAAGAGAGAATATGAAGGCCACGGACTATGTGGATAGTCAGGGGCTTTTGAAGATAGGCTATGTGAAGGATGGCAAAACCTATGCGGATATTTTGGCCACCACTCCCGTGGAGTCGGTATATAGCGACTATCTTGAAAAGGAAGAGCAGAACGATGGCTACACCGAGGAGCTGAAAAATCAGGCCAAGGAGAGCTATGACCGCGCTCTGAATTTGGGCAGCAGCATCTATGAGGCAGGGCTTAGTGAGAATGCCGGAGAGAAAGACCGCGCCATCGACAAGGCCGATGCCGATTATAAGGCTTTGAGCGCCCAGCTTTATAGGGACTATATGC
>JAFYUG010000064.1 GCA_017558545.1 Oscillospiraceae bacterium
AAATTTTCGCAAAAATTAAAAACTTTTTTTGTTTGAGTTGTCTGGAAAACCATGGTAATGGGATTATTTTGTCTTTCAGGGTCTTCCATCAACCATTTTTCCAATTTTTCGCCATCATCAAAGACAATGGAATCATCGCAACAACCCGCAATTCCGCGAACTTCGGGATGATTTTCGTCGCCAATGATAATAAGCTTGCGCCCGGCTTTTTCAGCCTCTTCGGCAATCTTATGAACTTTGGCAACCTTAACGCAGGTTCCGTCTATAATAGCGCAGCCTTTGCTCTCTATTGCGGCATATTCCTTTCTGCTTATACCATGGGCACGAATAAGAACATTTGCTCCATCGGGAATATCATCTATATGCTCCACAGTGAGCATCCCGGCCTTTTCAAGCCGGGACACTTCCTCGCGATTATGGATAAGCTCGCCATAGCATATAATGGCGCCGAAATCTTCAAGAGCCTTGTCCGCCAGCTTAACGCTGCGGGCAACGCCTCCGCAAAATCCTGCGCTTTCGGCTATTATAAGCTCTTTCATATTTATGCCTTCTCTTCCACAAGGGCGCAGACCTTCGCAACAGTTTCTTCGAAGGTGAGGAAGGTGCTATCAAGCATAACAGAATCCTCAGCGGGCTTCAAGGGAGCTGCAGCGCGGGAAGAATCCTGCTCATCTCTATAATGAATATCTCTGAGAACTTCCTCCAGGGTGGTATCCATTCCCTTTTCGCAAAGTTCCTTATAGCGGCGCTGAGCTCTGGCCTCGGCGGTTGCGGTGAGGAATATTTTAAGCTTGGCATCGGGAAGAACAACTGTTCCTATATCTCTTCCGTCCATAATAACGGAATAGTTCTTGGCCATATTTCTCTGCATATCCATCAAAAATGCGCGCACCTCGGGATATGCGGAAACATCGGAGGCATAGATGGAAGAGCGAGGAGTGCGAATTTCGGTGGAAACATCCTTTCCGTCCAAAAGCATTCTCTGAACGCCGCTTTCATCATAGCACATATCAATTTTAACGCTGGGCAGAAGGGCTATTATTCCCTCTTTATCCTTGGAGTCTACGTCGGCATACTGGGCGGCAAGACCAATGGTGCGATACATGGCGCCGGTATCAACATAGATAAACTTATATTTTGCAGCCACAGCGCGGGCAACTGTGCTTTTGCCTGCTCCGGAGGGGCCGTCTATAGCAATGGAAACATTCTTCATGGGAATTCTCCTTTTCTAACTCTTACATACTCTGTCCTGCAACATAGCCCGTTGACCAGGCAATCTGCAGATTAAAGCCGCCGGTGTAGGCATCCAAATCCAAAACCTCGCCTGCAAAATACAGTCCACTGACTATTTTACTCTGCATTGTTCGGGGATCAACTTCCTTGACGGATACACCGCCCGCTGTGACTATTGCTTCGGATATGGGTCTGGTACCGGATATGCTCACGGGGAAGGCTTTGAAAAGCTTTAAAAGCTCTTTTCTCTGCTCTCTTGTGATGGAATGGACTCTTGTTTCGGGATCTATACCGCTAAGACGAATGATAACGGGTATCATGGTTCTGCCTGCAAGCTCGCCGAGAGAATTGGCAAATTCTCTGTTCTGGAACTTTTCAAAATCGCGGAGAATGCGGGCATCCAGTTTCTTTTCATCCAAAGCAGGTTTAAGGTCAATTTCAAGACGGTATTTCTCATTCTCGAAATCTCTCATATGGGCGCTGGCAGAAAGAACAAGGGGGCCGGTTACACCAAAATGGGTAAACATCATTTCGCCAAGCTCAGAGTAAACAAGCTTATTTTTTGAATCATAAACGCTGAGGGTGACATTTTTCAGAGAGAAGCCCTGCATTTCGGCGCAGTAGCTATCATCGCTTTCAAGAGGAACAAGGCTGGGGCGCAGCTCCGTTACCGTGTGGCCAAGCTCTTTTGCCATGCGATAGCCATCTCCGGTGGATCCTGTGAGAGGATAACTCATGCCGCCGGTACAAATAGCGGCGCTTTCGCACTCGATTATGCCCTGGTCGGTTTTAACGCCGCAGACGCAGCCATTCTCGCAGAGGATTTCCTCAGCTCTTGCGGAAATAATTTTTACTCCCGCCTTATGCATACGTCTTTCAAGAGCCTTGGCAATATCGTGGGCATTATCGCTGACGGGGAAAACTCTGTTGCCTCGCTCGGTTTTCATAGGCACACCGAGATTTTCAAACATGGCAATGGTATCAGCCGTTGAAAATCTGTTAAGGGCACTATAAAGGAACTTGGAGTTGGAGGGAACATTGAGCATAAAGGGCTTAATATCGCAATTATTGGTGACATTGCATCTGCCCTTGCCCGTTATTCTCAGCTTTCTGCCGCAGAATTTCTGCCACTCAAGCAATATAACGCTTCTTCCGTTTTCAGCCGCTTCGCAGGCGGCTATCATACCGGCGGGACCGCCGCCAATTACTACTGCATCACATTTCCGATTGTTCATACACTTCATAATCTGCCCAAATAGTTTCAAGGCGGTTAAAGATATTGGAAACATTATCTTTGCTCTTGCTGCCAACAGACACGATAAGAGCATTTATAAGGCTTAAGGGAGCCACAAGAGAGTCAAGGAAAGAAACCATGTCACTCTTGGCGAAAAGAAGGATGTCGGAAACATTGACGAAGGGAGAAGTCATACCGTCGGTTATGCCTATAACCTTAGCGCCGGTGCTCTTTGCAAAGCGCATGGCCTTAACAGTTCGGCTGGAGTATCTGGGATAGCTGATGCCTATGAACACATCACCTTCCTTGATACGGATAATCTGCTCATAAACTTCGCTGACGGTGGTGTCCTGAATAATATGGACATTCTCCAAAAGCAGATTGAGATAGAAGCCCATGAAGTTGGCAAGACAGGTGGAAGAGCGCATACCCACAATATAGATATGGTTAGCATTCAAGATGCTGTCCACAGCGGCGGCAAAGGACTCCTTGTCGCACTCATCAAGGGTGGTCTGGAGCTTTTCCATATCGGAGCAAAGAACGCTTTCGAGAACGTTTTCCTCGTCCATAAGCTCCTTGGCGACTTCTATGCGCTGAACGCTGGTGAGGCGGGAGCGAATCATTTCCTGAATGGCTTTACGCATTTCAGGATAGCCTTCATAGCCCAGCTCGGAAGCAAAGCGAACAACGGTGGACTCACTAACGCCAACGGTGTTGCCCAGCTTTCCTGCGGTCATAAAAGCAGCCTTATCATAGTTTTCAAGGATATACTTAGCGATGAGCTTCTGTCCTTTGGAAAATTGATTTTGACCGCGGGACAAAACGGCAAGAATGTCTCTTTCCATAACCGAACCTTCTTAAAAAAACAAATACTATACCGCGTTAACACGATATAGTATATAATACAATTCATATAAAATTTTTGCAAGATATTTTGCATAATAATTGCAGCAAAATTAGCATAAATTATTTATTCCCAGTAATTAAACCCCAAAAATGACATTTTTAAGCTCGTTCATTTCATTTTCGCTTAGGTAGCGCCATTTTCCCAAGGGCAAATCGCCAAGGGAGAGAGGGCCTTCGGAAACTCTTCTCAGCCTATGAACGCGCAGAGATGCCTGCTCGCACATTTTTCTTACCTGACGGTTGCGACCTTCGTGAATAGTGATGGAAAGAAGGCTTTTATCCCCTTCCTTGCCAATAGGCTCAACTATGGCAGGTCTAATCACATATCCATCAATATCAAGGGCTGAGCGAAGTATGGGAAGAGCTTTTTGCGCATCTCCGCTGACGAGGGTTTCATAGGTCTTTTTAATCTCAAACCTGGGGTGCATAAGGGCATTGGCGAACTCGCCATCATCGGTGAAAATAAGCAGTCCTTCGCTATCAAGGTCAAGACGGCCAACGGGATAAACTCTCTTTCCGCAATCGGCCACGAGCTCCGCCACAGTGCGTCTGCCCTTCTCATCGCTGAGAGTGGTGACAAAGCCGCGGGGCTTATTAAGCATAATATATGTACGGCTTCCGCCGGCAGAAATACTTTTGCCGTCAACGAGGATGATATCGCTGTCTATATCGGCGCTTTCGCCTATAGTCGCCACCACGCCGTTAACTTTAACTCTGCCCTCGGCGATAAGTTTCTCCGCTCCGCGACGGGAACATACTCCCGATGCAGATAATATTTTTTGAAGACGCTCTTTCATAGCATTGCCTTTCAATTTGACCTTTTAAAGCCTTTGTCTTTATTAAGGTCAACAGTTTCATCAAACAAAATATCCACGCAGCCATAGCTGCGCTCTTTTCCTAAAACCTCTATATAGCCCGCATTTTCTCCAAATCTAACCGGTGGAAAAACAAATCGAGGCATATGGACTTTCAGAGAAATTTCATCTCCCCGCTCAATGCATAGGCCGGCTTGAGCAAAATTCAAAGCCACGGTGGATTTATTATCGGAGATTAATTCCCCTTCGCTGCAAAGCTTGGGGATGGAATAAAACTCATACTCTTCAAAGCATTTATCATATAAGTCCCTATGGTCATCCCAATCCCTTGGGTCGGAAATTGTGACGCAGATAAGACGCATATTATCCCGCTCCACGCAGGAAACAAGAATACGCCCGGCCTTTTCCGTATAGCCGGTTTTGCCGCCAATACAGCCGGAGCAGCTGCCAAGAAGCTTATTATGATTTCTATAAACTGTGCCTTTAACTTCGTAAGTTTCCGTTGAAAAGATTTTGCAAAAATTCTCATCTTCCATGGCTGCAGCCGTGAGAATAGCCAAATCTCTGGCGGTGGAATAATGTTCCTCGGCGTCAAGTCCATGGGAATTTACAAAATGGGTATTATTTAATCCAAGCTTTTCCGCTTCCTCATTCATAAGCTCCGCGAAAGCATCCATACTCCCTGCGCAGTGGTCCGCAAGAGCGGACGCGGCATCGTTGCCGGAGGCCAGCATAAGGCCGTATAGAAGCTCTTCTACAGTATACTTCTCCCCTGCTTTCAGATACATACTGCTGCCTTCGGTAGCCGTATGTTCCTTTTTTACAGTTACAAGCTCATCAAGAGCGCAGTTATCCAATATGACCTTGGCGGTCATGATTTTCGTTGTGCTGGCAACGGGCAATCTCTCATCGGGAAGCTTTTCATAAAGAATAGTTTCGCTTATGGGCTCATATACAATTGCCGCTTTGGCGGAAATTTCCTCGCCGGCACAGCATTGGCCATAGCAGGAAACAAAGAGAAAAACTAAAATGAAAGTAAATAAGCTTTTTTTCATAATAAGCACCACCCTTTCAGGCAGTGCTTATTATTGCTTATTTATTTAAGATTATTCTTCAGCTTATTCTTCAGCTGCAGGTTCCTTTTTGCTTACATACTTGGAAATGAGGCCGTCAATCATATCGATGAACTCAGGAGCCTTTTCAATCGCTCTGTCAATGGTGGTGGAAGCAGGAGGAGTTACGTTGATCATGCGAACGCCGCCATCTTTAACAACAAGGAAACCGATGGGGTCGATTTTAACGCCGGCACCGTTGCCGCCGCCAAAACCGCTATTCTGCTTCATGGCAAAATCGCTGCCGCCGGAGGCAAAGCCATAGCTGACCTTGGAAACAGGGATAATGGTGATGCCGTCGGGAGTGGTGATGGGGCTGCCAACGATAGTGTCAACATCCACCATTTCGCGCATTTTGCTCATTGTTACGTCCATAAGGGAACCGATATTATTCTTTTCCATATTCAATTTCCTTTCTCAGCAGAAGTATCTTCTGTTATTTCCTTATTGGTTTCTTTGGCAGGCTTATTTCTGCGCTTATATGAGATAAACCATTTTATAAAGGCATAGCCGGCGCAGAAGACAATGAGAAGTATTTCCCAAATGCGCACAGACAATACTGCCTGTCCATCAACTTTAAGCTTGTCTCCATCGAAATCCATGTCCGTGCCGATATCCTCTTTTTTCACCTTGAAAACTCTATGCAAAAGGGGAATTACTCCGCCTATTGCTGAATTTATATAGCCATAATTCATTACTGCGCTATATGGGTCGCCTCCACCCACAAGAATATGGAGCTTCAGAAAGTCCACACTTATGCTCCGGCGGAAACGTCCAAGGGCATCCAAGGCTATTCGGAGGATGGTTTTTATATCATCAAACTTAAGTTTAAGCTTAGCTTTCTTTTTCTGAGAAGTTTTGGCGGTTTTATCCACCTTTTTCTTCTCTTTTTTCTTAGGCTTTTCCTTCTTTTCTTCTCCCTTTTCTTTACCGGGGACAAGATTTATTCTGAATGGGCCGATCTTTACTTTAAGGAAGAAAGTATCTTCATTATAAGCGGCATCCACACCCACGCTCAGAAGAAGCA
>JAFYUG010000065.1 GCA_017558545.1 Oscillospiraceae bacterium
ATTATGCCATCGTCGCTGGCGATATCGGGAAGCGCGGGCAGCTCATTGAGGGAGCTTATGCCCATGGTGCGCAGGAATACCTCGCCGGTTTTATAGATGGTAGGTCTGCCGGGAACATCCAGCTTGCCGCAGGGCTCGATAAGTCCTCTTTCCGCCAAAACGCCCACGGTATAGCTGCTGTCCACGCCGCGAACCTGGTCAATATAAGCGCGGGTAACGGGCTGATAATAGGCAACGATGGCCAAAACCTCAAGGGCGGACTGGGAAAGACGGGGAGATTTTCTTGTCTCCAAAGCCATGGTTATAAGCTGAGAAAATTCGGGAGCGGAGCAAAGCTGAAGGCTATCATCAAGACGAAGAAGTCTTATTCCTCTGAATCCCTTTTCATATTCTTCCGCAAGCTCTTCGGCGCATTTAATTATTTCCTTTTCAGGAACATCCAGCACCTGAGCAATGCGGGAAATGGGCACACTTTCGCCGGAGGCGAAGAGTATGGCCTCAATTGCAGATACTATTTCATTGATTTCCATATTTCAAGATTCCTATTCACTAATCTTTTTGAGAATGTCATCGGTGTCGCCGCCAAGGAATTCGAGGACAATATCATCCTCAGACCTTGTCATATGAATATGTCCCATGGAGCAAAGTTCCAAAATAGACACGAAGGTTGCAACAACCTCGCTGCGACTTTGGCTTTCAGCATAAAGGCTTGCCAAAGTGGCGCTGCCCATATTGCGAAGGCGCTCGATAATCTCGCGGCTTTTATCGCGGACATTATAAACAATGCGCTTAGGCAGAATTCTTCTGCGGATGGGGTTTTCTCCCTCTTTATCTGCTGCGGTTTTGCCTCTGCCAAGAACGTTATTAAGAGAACGAAGCAGTTCCCAAGGCTCATGGCTATAGCGATATTCCTTAATGGTAGAAAGAGGCTCAGGCTCTTTAACGTGGATTAAAGCACCCTTCTCAGAGGCCTTGAGAAGCTCGGGGCACATCTCCTTGATAGAGTTATAAACATCCTTTGCTCTCATTTGCTCCAAAGATGCCATGAGAAGTTCAAGCTCGCTGACCTCTTCTTCGTCGCCTGTGAGCAGCATTTTGGTCTTGATATAGAGAAGATGGGATGCCATTTGGACAAATTCGCTGGCTACTTCAAGATCCATAGCCTTCATCTCATCAAGATAAGCCAGATACTGTTCAAGGATGAGGGATATTTGAATATCTCTGATCTCTATTTTATTTTTGGAAAGGAGCATCAGAATAAGGTTCAGGGGGCCTTCAAAGTCGGCCATTTGTTCCTTGGTCTGAATTATACCTTCAAGATGATATGTGGGTTCCATTGAAAAATCCTTTAGAATAATTTAAGAAATATATCTCCGCCCAGCTCCGCGAAAAAGAAGAGCTTATCATAAAGCCACATTGTTGCGGTGGAAAGAGGGTTACCGAGAATATCAGTAAGCATCAGCACAACAAGAATAATCATGCCGTAACGCTCAAAACGCATAAGAGTAAAATACTGCTTGGGCTTCAGGAAAGAGAAAAGCACCTTGCTGCCATCCAGGGGTGAAATGGGCAAAATGTTGAAAATAGTAAGGGCCAAGCTGAGATAGGAGGTGGTAGAAACGGTGCTGAGGAGTATATTTGCCCACTGAGTCCCCTTCTCTATCAGAGGGAAATAGATAAGACCATAAACAAAAAGGAGCAGGCAGCATAAAATAAGGTTGCATAAAGGCCCTGCAGCAGCACAAACAGCCATTCCTCTTTTGGGGTTTTTAAATCGGCGCATATCCACAGGCACAGGCTTTGCCCAGCCAAAACGGAATACAATCATCATAATAAGACCGAGAATGTCGATATGCTTGATAGGGTTAAAGCTGAGGCGTCCCGCGTCCCTGGCGGTGGTGTCTCCAAGCTTCAAGGCGACAAAACCGTGGCTCAGTTCATGTAGGGTAATGCAGACCATGGCAGGAATAACGGATATAAGCATATCCCGTAAAATTGTCCAATCCAGTCCGTTCCAAATTGTTTGAATAGCGCTCAAATTTACACCTCCACTTTGACAAGTTATTATATCAAAGGAAGAAATAAAATGCAAGTATAGCAAAAATTGAAAGGCCTTCGGAAATTCCGAAGACCTTTTATCAGGGTGTCAAAAAGTGGCTTTGCCACTTTTTTGACACCCTGATAACAGCATTTTTGAGCGATTTTCGCTCAAAAATGCATTGATTTTAACGTGCAGGGGGCCCTTTGCCCCCTACACACGCCCCCGCTACTCTATCTCGTAAGATGGCAGCATAGTTTTTTTACAGGCTGTTGAAAGGCGTTCGGAAATTCCGAAAGCCTTTCATGCATTATTCTGCAACTTTAATTTCTTTAATCCATTTCCAGCTGAAATATCGGAACATACAGACAACACCCTTCAAGGGATATTCTACTCTCAGTATGGCATATACAAGCACCGTGGGCCAGCCAAACACCAGTCCACCAAGAGCACCCAAAGGCAGAGAGAGGAACCAAACAAGGCTGCTATCCGCATAAAGAACGAATTTACTGTCACCGCCGCCGCGAAGAATACCCTTGGAGGACACATAGGCATTGGTCTGCATGGGCATGAAGATGAGGTTTACCAAAAGCATACCGCGGCAAAGGCGCAAGGTTTCGCCGGAAACCTCGTAGAAGTTAAGATAGGGCTTTTCTATAGCCATCAATATAGGAATGAGCGCAAGGCCAAAAACAATGCTCAAAAGCATATAGCTATTGCCTTCCCTTTTGGCTTTTGCGATGTCACCGGAGCCTATGGTGTTGCCTATTGCTATTGCGGAAGCTCCTCCCATAGCCATATTCACGGCAGTTGTAACCTGAACAAGACTATTCACAATGGCGCAGGCTGCGGAAAATTCCTCGCTCATATGTCCTACGACCACAAAGCTGAGGGTTATGCTGAGACCAAGGAGAGTGTCGCTTATAAGCACGGGCATGGAGAATTTAACATATTTCTCCCACAGCGCACCGGAAGGCAGAAGGAAATGCTTAAGTCTGAAGGAAAAGCGGTCATCCTTAAATACAAAATATCCGAAAACGAAAATGAATTCAAAGGCGCGGGCAATCAAAGTTCCCACCGCTGCGCCAACAATCTCCATTCTGGGAGCGCCGAATTTGCCGAAAATAAATACCCAGTTGAAGAAGAGATTAAGCACAAAGGCTATGGCAGAGCCAATGAGAGGGATATTAACTCTTCCAACGCTTCTGAGAAGATATGTTGCCGTTGAGGAAAGGCCAGCCATCAAAAACGTAAGTCCGATTATACGCATATAATCTGTGCCAACGGCGATAACACCGGCTTCAAAGGTGAAAATCCGCATTATAACATGAGGAAATATCACGGCCATGAGGGTAAATGCACCGCAAAATACTATAGACACGCGAAGGGCAATAGCTGCCACAGTTCGCATATGGTCTATCTCTTTTCTGCCCCAAAACTGGGAGGACATTACTATGGCTCCCGAGCCAAGACCCATGCAGATAAACTGGAAGAGAGAATAAAACTGGTTTCCGAAGGCTGCGGCGGCAATCTGAGTTTCGCCAAATCCGCCCACCATAAGGTTATCCAAAAAGTTGATGCCTATGGTTATAAGCTGCTGCAGCACAACAGGCAGCATCAATAGCACAGTTTTCTTGAAAAAGGGTTTATTGAGTTCAAAATGCTTCATATATACCCCTCCTAAAATTTATGATTTTATTTTACTACATCAAAAACTGAAATTCAATAGTGCTAAATCAAAACATCCTGCACCAATGTGCAGGATGTTTTGACTTGAAATATTAAAATCATTTGCAGTAATCCATAATCTTGCCAAGGAGCTCTTCCTTGCCGTTGCCCTTTTCTGCGGAGAAGGGAATCACGGGAACGGAGTCATCCAGCTCAAGAGTTTCGCGGATGCGCTGCATATTGGGCTCAATTTCGCTCTTTTTAAGCTTATCAATCTTATTGGCAACGATAACCAGGTTGCACTCAGTGGACTTAAACCAGCTTGCCATGGTTACATCGTCGGCAGTGGGCTTATGGCGGGAGTCAACAATCATAACGCCAAGAGTAATAAGCTCAGGCTCTTCGAAAAAACGCTCCATAAGAGCACCCCAACGGTCGCGCTCATCCTTGCTGACCTTTGCATAGCCATAGCCGGGAAGGTCAACGAAATAGGCGGTTTTATCGATAAGAAAATAGTTTACATGGATGGTCTTACCGGGCTGAGCACCAACGCGGGCAAAGTTTTTTCTGTTAAGAAGCTTATTGATAACAGAGCTTTTGCCAACATTACTCTTGCCGGAAAAGACAATGGTGGGTCTGCCGTCTCTGATAAAGCCGGAGGCGGAGGCAGCGGACTTGATAAATTCCACATTATGCAAATTCATATCTTTTCACCTACTGTCTGATACTGCGTCTCTGACTTTCGCCGGAGTCAGGAATGGGCATTGCATGGCTTTCTCCATCCTCATGAGAGGCGGGGATAATCTCGCTGCGGATAAGAGCGGTATCCAAAATCTTGTCCACATGATCTGTGGAGATAAAGTTCAGTGCGCTGCGAACGCTCTGATCAATTTCCTCCAGATCCTTTTCATTATCAGCGGGAATAATGACGGTGTGGATGCCGGTTCTGAGGGCAGCCATGGTCTTTTCCTTCAGTCCGCCTATGGCCATAACTCTGCCGCGAAGGCTGATTTCGCCGGTCATTGCTATATCGCGGCGAACAGGTGCACCGGTGAGAGCAGAGATAAGAGCAATGGTAATGGTAATACCTGCGGAGGGGCCATCCTTGGGAACTGCGCCTTCGGGGAAATGGATGTGGATATCCTTTTTCTTATAGAACTCGGGATCTATTCCAAGAATAGAAGCGCGGGAGCGAATATAGCTGAGGGCAGCCTTGGCGCTTTCCTGCATAACCTGACCGATATTACCGGTGAGTTCAAGCTTGCCGGTGCCATCCAGAACAACAGCTTCAACGTCAAGCACTTCGCCGCCTACGCTTGTCCAAGCAAGGCCGCGGACAAGACCGATTTCATCGCGGGCATATACCTTGTCGTTTTTATACTTAGGTGCGCCCAGGTAGCTTTCCAGCATACCGGCCTTGATATTAAGGCTCTTGCGCTCACCTTCCGCAATGACGCGGGCAGTTTTGCGGCAAACGGCTGCAATCTGGCGTTCAAGAACACGAACGCCGGATTCGCGGGTATAGTCGGCAATGATTTCACGGATAGCATCATCGCTTATCTTCAAAGTGCGTCCATTGAGGCCGTGCTTCTTTCTCTGCTTGGGCAGAAGATGGTCGCGGGCAATGGAGAGCTTTTCCTCATCGGTATAGCTATTAAGCTCAATAACTTCCATTCTGTCCAAAAGGGCTCTGGGAATGGTGGAAGTGGTGTTTGCGGTGGTGATGAAGAAAACTTCGCCGAGGTCAACGGGAATTTCAAGGAAGTTATCTCTGAAAGAGCCGTTCTGCTCGCCGTCAAGAGCTTCAAGCAGCGCTGCGGAGGGGTCGCCCTTATAGTCGCTGCCAAGCTTATCAATTTCATCCAGCACCATAACGGGGTTCATGCTCTTTGCCTGCTGCAAGCCGGAGATTATACGGCCGGGCATAGAGCCAACATAGGTCTTTCTATGACCTCTGATTTCAGCCTCGTCATGAACGCCGCCGAGAGAAATACGGGCCAGCTTGCGGTTTGTGGCTCTTGCAATAGACATGGCTATGCTGGTTTTACCAACGCCGGGAGGTCCAACAAGGCAGAGAACGCTGCCCTTGAGATTGGGAGCAAGCTGACGAACTGCCAAATATTCAATGATGCGGTCTTTGACCTTTTCAAGGCCAAAATGGTCCTCATCAAGGCACTTCTTAGCCTTGGCTATATCAGTGGTATCCTCGGTGCGGGTATTCCAGGGCATTTCAAGGCATACATCCAAATAGGTACGCAGAACTGCACCTTCGCTGCTGCCAAAGGGCTGCTTTGCAAGGCGGCCAAGCTCCTTGAGAAGCTTTTCTTCAGTTTCCTTTGGAAGATGGAGAGCAAGAATCTTTTCCTTATACTCCCCTATCTCGTCGCCGGAATCCTCAAAGCCTTCTCCGCCCAGCTCGCGCTGGATAACCTTCATCTGCTCGCGGAGATAATAATCTCTCTGAGCCTTGTTCATTTCGTCCTTGGTTACTTCCTCAATGCTCTTTTCGAGGCTTATGACATTAATCTCGCGGTTGAGAATTTTGATAAGCTTTTCCATGCGGCGCATGGGGTTAATCTCGGAGAGAACTTCCTGCTTATCGCTATGTCTGAGGAAAACATTCTGAGCAACAAAGTCGGCCACATAACCCATATCATCGTTATCGGCAATGGTCATAAAGGTATCGGGAGCAACAGTTCCGGTAAGCTCGCAATATTCATCGAAGAGATTAATGCAGCTTCTGATGGTAGCTTCAACCTTGGGAGTGAAGGCAGGAGTATCCATCTCCTTAATACGCATAACACTTGCGTAATAGCAGGGCTTGCTCTCTTCGATTTTAACAACTCTGGCTCTATGCTTGCCTTCCACCATCACCTTGACGATGTTGCTGCCGGGAATTTTCAGCACCTGATGAATAGTGCAGACAGTGCCCACATTATAAAGATCGTTTGCCTTGGGAACAGCGGTTGCAATCTCCTTCTGAGTGACAAGGAAAATTTCCTGCTCCGCTCCGATTGCTGCGTTCAGAGCCGCAACGGAAAAGGGACGCTCCACATCAAAGTTCACCATCATTCCGGGGAAAACAGTTATTCCGCGGAGAGGCAAAAGGGGCATTGTTGCGATATTTTTATTATAATCCATAAAATCCTCCTTCCTG
>JAFYUG010000066.1 GCA_017558545.1 Oscillospiraceae bacterium
TACGGCGACTTCTGGTTCAAGGATATTCCCAAGGGCAAGTATGAAATCGTGGTCAGCGCCGAAGGTTATGAGCACAAGGTCATAAAAGTTGATGCCTTCAAGGCCGTTAACCTTGGCGATATTCCTGTCAACAAAAAATAAAACGTATTATTTAGGCCACACCTTTACGGTGTGGCCTTTTCCATTATTTACATCTGATTTAGCTGCTTTTATATGCTATACTCTTTTCAGGCAGAAGGAAGAGATACATAGTTCCATAGCTAATCCTGAAGTAATTCCCACTTTTCCATGCACCCACACTCCTTATGGTACACCTTCTGCCGCGAAAAAGATAAAATGTCATGCTTGCAAAAATTAATGCGCCGCAAATATGCGGCGCATCTTTTTTCATTTCAGAATATGAAGCCTGCCAAAAGAGCAGCTGCGGAGGCTGCAAGAGCCACCACGATAAGGGGCAGACGAAGGTAGGCCAGCACAAGAGCCACCACCGCTCCGATGACGGATGTTACCATATTTCCCGTAGCGTAGAAAATTGCGGGAATGGTCATGGCGGATAAGACCGCATAGGGTATGTAGTAAAGGAAAGATCGAATAAATCTGGACTCTATCTTTCTGCGGAAGAGAGTGAAAGGCAGCATACGGATAAGATAGGTCACAAGGGCCATAACGGCTATATAAATTGCTATACTCATGTTTCCTCAGCCTCCTCTTCGGGTATGGGGAAAATCCATGCGCATATCAAAGCGGCGACAACGGAGCTGATGATAATCGCAAAGCCGCTGGAAACGGCGGTGAACACATAATAGAAAAGCACGCTTATTACCGCAGCGATAATTACAACGCAGAGGACGCTGCGGCTCTCCCTTGCAGGGGGAATGATAATGGCAAGGAACATACCGTAAAGCACCAGACCCATGGCGTCGGTGAAGGCCTGAGGCAAAATGCTGCCTGCAGCAGCCCCCAAGGCGGTGCCAACAGTCCAGCCCAAAGCGGAGATAAGGATAAGGCCATACATATAAATGGGTTCTATCTTGCCCTTCTGCACGGAGCTGACGGCGAAAATCTCGTCGGTAATGCCAAAGGCCACTATCATACGCCTTGGTGTATTGAATTTATCGCTTAGCTTCTGGCTGAGAGAAAGAGCCATGAGGGCATAGCGGATATTGATTACAAGCTGGGTCATTACCATTTCGATAAGACCGCCTGCGGCGGCAATTATGCCAACGCCCGCAGCCTGGCCGGCGCTTGTAAGATTTGTCAGAGATATAAGTACGGTTTCAAGGACGCCTATTCCAAGGCGCACGGACATGATACCAAAGCCAAAAGACACGGAGAGATAGCCAAGGCAAATTGGTATGCCGTGATAGAGTCCCTTCTTAAAAAGCGGATTCAAGGCAAACAAACCTTTCAAGATAAATTATTCACTTATTTTAGCAAGTCTTTCATAACTTTTCCAGTACCTTTTATTCTTTTGCCGAAAGTTTTTCAAAAAGATGAATATTTTCCCTCTTCCCGAGCCAAAATATGTGCACAAAAAGCAGTGGGCTATGGCCTTCATGGCTCCCAGTCCCCTGCAAGGATAATTTGGAGGAGAAAAACCATGAAAAATCATGTGCGTCTATCGGCGCTGTGCCTTGGGGCAGCTTTGTTTTTATGCTTGGGTATGGCCGCCAAGGCAGAAGAACAGCCCTTTATTGCGGAAAATCTTGAAATCAGCACCTATAGAGGCGTTGCCGTTGGAGGCCGCTTCACCCTTGAAGACTACGGCAGCGAGGTTGTCGGCTTCGAGGTCACCACGCCCCCCACCAAGGGCAGCGTGGAGATTGGTGACGATGGCTGCTTTGTCTATACTCCCGACGAGGGCAAAAAGGGCAAGGACTATTTCGGCTACAAGGCCATTGACGCCGAGGGCAGATATTCTCAGGAAGCCACAGTTATCATCAGCATCAAAAAGCAGAAAAATAATATTAGCTACACCGACATGAGGGAGCATCCCTCCGCATGGGCGGCCATCACTCTTGCGGAAGAGGGTATTTTTGTGGGAGAAAAGATTGGCTCAAAGTATGTTTTCCGTCCCGACGAAAATGTAAGCCGGGGAGAGTTTCTCGTTATGTGTATGCTGGCGGCTGAAACGGATTTGATGCGCGATGTTAAATCCACCGGCTTTGCCGACGATGATCAGATGCTCCCATGGACCAAGCCCTATGTGGCCACCGCCCTCAGCCGAGGCTATATAAAGGGCTACGAGAGCGAGGACGGGATTGTGTTCTCCCCCGATGAAACGGTTTCAGCCCGTGAAGCCGCCGTTATCATGGATAATATAATGGACTTCACCGACGCCATTGCCGTTTGGTATAGCTATGATGAGCTTTTGCCCGATTGGGCGGTGCAGGCGGCGGCAAATCTCTCCGCCTGCGAGATTATCCCCGAGAGTGTTTCTCTGCTGGATGATACCCTCACCAGAGCCGAGGCCGCGGAAATGATATGCAATGCCATGGAGACCTTGGATGCAAGAGGATAAAAAATACGGATGCGTGGATTTTTCACGCATCCGTATTTTTATTCTTCAAAATATAAAAACCTTCCTGAATTGCTGCGAATGTTGCCACGGCGCAAACTAGCGTGAAAGTGTATTTCACATCCGCAAAAGACAATGTTAAGGGCAAAAGGAACAATAACATTCCCGCTATCTTATTCATGGCAGTATGAAGGGCGATAAACTGTTTTTGAGATACATATCCACGAATGATATTGGCAATTTTGATAATCGCAATTACAGCGCCCCATATCCAGAGCCAATGAGGAAGAGTGATTGCAGGCAGGATTTTAATCAAAGAGGCCGCCGCAAAGGCAATGTCTGCCACCGTATCTATTTTGGCGCCCAATTGGCCGGCGGAGTTTGTCATTCTTGCGATAGTGCCGTCTACCATGTCGGTGAAGCCGCAGATGATATAAATAATATAAAACTTAGCTGAAAAGGCAGGAAAGCAAAGCAGCAGGGCGCTGCCCAAAATGCGGCAAGCTGTAACGATATTTGCTATATGTTTTGTCATCTGCTCTCCTATTATTGCATATTTTCCAAGACTTTGGTGGGGCGCAAACCATTAGGGAGATTAGGATTTGTCTATCTCTTTTTGTAAATAATTAGCTCCGGATTTTCTCCGTTTTCCTCATAGGAGCAAACAAGTAAAAAATCCATATTGGCAACAATACCGAAACAGCGGTCACCGCCGAATTCACATTCAAGCTGACTGCCGAGATAGGTAGCGTTATCATCAAGAAACTTTATGCTCTGACCATTTGGAAGGCGATATTCCATATTTACAAAACTACCCGGCAAAATATTAAGATTTTCCACCTTTGGCAAGCCCTCAATATTGAACAAGGTGTTAAATTCGTAGACAAGCTCTTGTTTGAACTCTTCAAACCTTTCTTTTCCGCCCAATTGCTTATATTTCTCAAAAAAATCAAGAGTATATTCGCCATCTGCATAGCACCACTTGCAGTAATCCTCGTTGAAAGCGCCATCTTTTTCGTGGCTGACATTGTCCTCACTAATAGGCATACCGCAGCACCCACAAACAAGCTGTCGCGGTGAGCCAAGCAAGGTATTAATGGAAACATCAAAGAGTTTTGAGAGCAGCTTTAATGTTTCAGTATTTGGTACAGTTTCTCCTGACTCCCAGCGGGAAACTGCCTGACGGGTTACAAACACTCTTTCTGCAAGTTCTTCCTGGGACATTTTGTTTTTAGTTCTCAATTCGAGAATAATATCTTTTGTTTCCATAGAATCATCACCTCATTATAATTATAATGCGAGATGTTCGGACTAACAAGCAACCGGCTGTTGCTGTCAGCTTGACATATTCAATTTTTGCCTAACTGTTCGTCAAATTAGAAATTGTCTACCCTATAAAGAATTCAAATACAATTTGATTAAAGTCCCTCGCTTCTTCGTACGCAGCATGCCCTAAGCCATCATACATATGTATTTTACATCCGAGTTTCGCTGCGATCTCTTCGGAAGCGCTGCCTGTAACGACTTTATCCTGCCTGCCACCCAAGACAAGCACAGGGCATTTGATTTTATCCAGAGTTTCGTACACATTGCAAGTCAGGCAGGCTTTAGCCAATATCACAAATCGCCTCACATCCTTTGGCTTTTGCAGAATTGTCAGCAGAGGCATAAACGGACGATACCTTTTTACATAGGCATCAGAGTACATTTTTTCAGCCATATCTGCAACAAGCGCCTTCATGGCTCCCAGTTCCGCCATTTCAATCCAGCTGCCGACAACCCGCTTTACTGTATCATTGTTTTGGGAAAGTGTTACGGCAAGAACCAGTTTCTTTACCAAATCAGGCCTGTCGATTGCAAGGTATTGTGCAATCATTCCTCCTTGCGATACACCAAATACATCCGCATTTGTGATGCCTAATATATCCATGGCTATGGCAATATCAGAAGCCATATCTCTTACGGTAATACCTTCTTGAACAACAGGTCTTCTATCAAACAGATAAACTTTGTAATCCTTTGCAAAA